>DASWYM010000486.1:0-15023 GCA_036404975.1 Chitinophagaceae bacterium | reverse complement strand
TACCTATGCTTTCTCTATACTGTATCCTAAGTGTAACCTGTCTTTTAGAGTAAGGAAACCATATTATGGCTTTCTGTAGCTCAACTCCAGGACAGGGGCTATTTATTACAATAGGATATAGTAACGTTTAGAATAGGATCTTTTGCTCCTTTTTCTTTTAGGAAATTTCCAGTCTTACTCCGATCCCACTAGTAAATAGTTCCTTCCTGATCCTTGTTTCCCGCTCTTCCAGGTGCACTCTACTCCGCTGTTGAACCGCTGTTGAACCGCTCCTGAACCGTTCCTGAACCGTTGCTATAGAGAGCGGATAAAGAGCGGTTCGGCTACGGAAAAGAGAGGGCGGGATTAGGGATTGGGGACCAGGGACCAGGCGGGAATCAGGCGTTAGAGATAGATTTATAAGCCACCTGGCTCCCATTTATAGGAAGAAAGGGAAGGAGAAGAAATGTAAAGTCGTTGCTATTGAATTGCGGGTAGGGTAGAAAAAGACACTTTTTAGCTTCATTTGTCCCCGGGATGATCAATGTTCAAACACCGTTCGATGTCGTTCTTATTATTTTGTTAAGGAATCGTTACGGCAGATAAATAAATGGCTATCAATCGTTAGAGACTGATTTGAAAGTGGTGCCGGTAACGTATTGGTTTTCAGAAATTTCCACTTCGCAAACAGTGCAGGATAGTTACCGCTTTAATGTGTTCTACTTTAGAAATGGAAATAAAAAACAAGTTATTGCTGTATGAGATTACGTTTCCTCCTGGTTTTGATGCTGATGTTGCCCGTAGTTGCCCTGTTGGCACAGGATGCAAAAGGGGCTGAAGATAAAGAAGCCGCTTATACACGCACCATAACTACCCGCGCGGCAAAGATAGTAGCTACGTTGGGAATTACCGATTCTACCTGCGCTAACCGCGTGACCCGTACCATTGCCGACCAGTACCGTAACCTGAATACGATCCATACCTCCAGGGATGAAGCCGTGAAAGCAGCCAAAGCAAAAGGGCTGGCGAAAGAGTCTCCTGAAATTAAGAAGATAGAAGAAAAAGCCCTTACGCGCCAAAACAAGCTGCACAAGCAATATATAAAAAAGTTGTCGAAGCAACTGTCCGAAGAGCAGGTAGTGAAAGTAAAAGACGGGATGACGTTTGGAGTAGTGCCGATCACCTACAAAGGGTACCAGGATATGATCCCTACGCTGACCGAAGCCCAGAAGGCACAGATCCTGGCCTGGCTGACAGAAGCCCGGGAGCATGCCATGGACGCCGAATCATCGGAAAAGAAGCATTGGTGGTTTGGGAAGTATAAAGGTAGGATCAACAATTACCTGTCGGCAGCCGGGTATGATCTGAAGAAGGAAGGCGATGAATGGGAGAAGCGCCGTAAAGCAGCAGCCGTACGCGTGCAATAAGGAGGTAAGCTTTGCTTGCCGGATGTTCTGGAGTTTCCGCCAGCTATGAAAACCCACCCATACGAAAGTTATAGCATTGTCAAATCGATAAGAATGGACTGAGTTACAACGGACCGCAATAACCGGGTATCAATCAACCTGTACTCTATTGTATTGTATTCATCAGATTCTTATTAAAGCATAGAATAACTGTTAACACTCCACATTTAAACAAAACGATTGAGCTTATGAAGCATTTACTGCTTGCATTGGGGGCATCGATGATAATAACTGCTCCCGCATTAGCCGCTCCGACGACAGACAGTGATCCTTTGAGGAAGGAATTCTTCCAGAATAAGCCTATTACTGGTAAGGTAACCGATGACAAAGGGGAACCTTTGCCCGGTGTGACCGTACAGGTAAAAGGCCTGAAGACGTCCACCGTTACGGGTGCCGATGGGGAATTCACCATTACAGTTCCCAACGATGCTGCCACCCTGGTGTTTTCGTATGTGGGGATGGAAAGGAAGGAAGTAAGTATAGGAGGTAAAGCAAACTTCCAGATTCAGTTAAAATCACTGGATGCTACTCTATCGGACGTGGTAGTCGTTGGTTACAGTGCCCAGAAAAAAGCACACCTGACGGGTGCAGTTTCCTCTATTAAAGCCAGTGAGGTTGAGGACCTGCCCGTGAGCAACATGGGTGCAGCGCTGGCAGGACGCGTGCTGGGCCTGGGTGTAAGTGGCGGTACGGGCCGTCCCGGTGAAGCAGCAAAACTAACCATCCGGAACCCGATGTCATTGGCTAAAGATGGAGGTAATACTGATCCTCTGTTCGTAATTGATGGCGTTCTTCAGCTTTCTGGTGATGGTAGCCGCAGTGATAATACACTCTTTAATAGCCTGGACCCCTCCGAGGTTGAGACAATCACCATTTTAAAAGATGCCGCTGCTGCCATTTATGGTGCCCGCGGTGCAAACGGGGTAGTGCTGGTAACCACCAAACGCGGCAAGGCCGGTCCTCCGCGGATCACCTATAGCGGTTCTTATGGTATCAATGATGAAAGCTACCGCACTAAAATGATGAGCGCTTACGAGTTTGCTCAGTATATGAATATTATGAATGGTCCGAATGGCCAGAAGAAGAATCCTGCTACCGATAAGGATAACTTCTTCACCCAGGATGAATTGGACCATTTCAAGAATATCAATCACGACTGGCTGGAACCAGCCTGGTCTTCTTCCTATAACATGCGGCATACGCTGAACGTAAGTGGCGGGGCTAACCGGGCCACCTACTTTGCGGGTATGTCTTTCTATGAGCAGGATGGAAACATCAGCAGTCTCAAGTACAACAAGTGGACCTATAGAGCCGGTGCCGATGTGACTTTGGCTACAAACCTCAAGGCTGGTCTCCAGGTTTCCGGTAACTACTCGGATCGAGTAAAGACCTTCAACAAGATTGGTGGTGAAAACGATGAGAATGATTACCGCAACCTGCTGCTGGCACCGCGTTACATTCCTATGTATGTAGATGGCTTAGCCGTTAAGTTGCCTGGTACAGACCAACTCTCCCGTTATCATTTCTATGAAATAGAGCGCCTGGGCAACCTGGCCCAAAGTAAAGACCGGTCGATGAACCTGAACTTATTTGCAGAGTATGAGCTTCCTTTTGTAAAAGGCTTGAAAGCGAGGGCTGGTTACGCACGTAATTTTGGTAACGGTGTAGGATCCCAGGTGGGAACCAAGTATACATTGAATGAATTCACTGGTTCTGGTACGTTTCAGCACATTTATGATGATGGTAATGCCAAGTTTTTAAAAGGTACCGTGTGGGAAAATGGAGACCGTCTCTACTATTCCAACCGTGAAAGCGATTATTCCCAGGTCAACTTTACCATGAATTATGGTCGTAAGATAGGAAGACACGACATCAATGGTGTGTTTGCCTTTGAAAGGAGTGAGTCATCTTCGGGTCAATATGATGTTTGGAAAGAAGATCCTGTATTAACTACCAACGGGCAATTCACCACAGCCTTTGGTGATGTTGACGGCCGCACTTCCGGAACGGAAGCTGGTTCTATGGGCTATATTGCCCGCATCAACTATGCCTTTGCTGACAAATACCTGGCAGAGTTCCAGTTCCGCACGGATGCTTCTACCAAATTCGCTCCTGAAAATTATTGGGGTAGGTTTTATTCCGGTTCTTTCGGCTGGGTGGTTTCCAATGAAAACTTCTTCCGGGTTCCGGCGATCAATTTCCTGAAACTGAGATATTCTGCCGGTTTGTTGGGACGTGATGATACACGGGCCTGGCAGTGGAGACAGCGTTATACCTTCCAGGGTGGAAAGGGTGCCGTTTTCGGAGGCAACTCTGAATTGACAACAGGTATGAAAATGGAAGCCGCTCCCAACAGGAACGCTACCTGGAGCGATGAGTTCAAGAACAACCTTGGTTTGGATGCCCGTTTCCTCAACCATCGTCTTTCTGCTACAGTGGAAGCGTTCTATAACATGGGCACCAACATGCTGATTGAACGTACGGGTAATGTACCGATTACGGTAGGAGGCAGCATCGCTGCAGAAAACTGGGCTAAGGTTAACTTTTTCGGCTATGAATTAGGACTTGGCTGGAATGATAAGATCGGCAGGGATTTCAATTATGGAATTGATGTCCGCTTTGGCTGGAACGATAACAAAGTGAAACAAGGAAACTTTAATGCAATCGATGTGTTGTATCCCTGGAATGCACGACCTAATGAGTCGTCTGACAATGGTGTTTGGGGTCATGACTACCTAGGCATGTTCCATGACCAGCAGGAGATCGATGCTTATGTAAAGGAGTATAATATTTCTTCCGTGGTTTTGGGTAGCACCACCGTACTAGCCAAAGATTTGAAGCCTGGCATGCTGTATTACCGCGATGTTCGCGGTGCTCTACAGCCGGATGGCAGCTTCGCCGGACCCGATGGCATCATTAATAGCAATGACCAGGTGCAGATAGCCAAGAAAAAGAACAATCATTATGGATTCGGTACAACACTTAAGGCCGGTTACAAAGGCTTCAGCTTAGACGCCGTGGTATCAGGAAGCTTTGGTGGCTGGTCTGAAATAGATGGCCTTTCCAGAAAGAGGCTGAACCCCAGCATCAGCAGGAACTTCCAGAGCAGGCCAGCTTACTGGGGAAATATTTACGATCCGGTGTTGAATCCTGGTGGTGTGTATCCTAACCCATATTGGGAAGATATCAGCCTGAACGCTACCTCGGACTTCTGGAGCGTTAGTGGTTTCAGGATGTATGTTCGGAATATAAACCTGAACTATTCAATTCCTAAGAGAATGGCTGAAGCGGTCAAGATGAATAATGCCCGTGTTTACCTGAGTGTATTAAATCCGGTCATCCTTTATAATCCCTACGATTATAAAGCACCAGATGGTGCATACGACACCTTCCCGGATCTGAAAACGTACTCATTAGGTGTGAATCTTACATTTTAAGGGAGACGACCCATAGAAAGCTTTATTGTTAACTATTTGACACAAAGTATCATGAAAAATAATAAGATCATTTTAGTAGCTGTTTCATTACTTGTGGTGATGGCCAGCTGTAAAAAGGATTTTCTCGAAGAGAAGAGAGACCTGACTGGTATCAACGAGGAGGTGTATAAGGATCCTGCAATGGCTAAAGCCTATGTGGATTATATATATGGGCTCTTCATGCCTGGTAGCAAAGCACAATCTTTAACCTGGGAGCTCGCAGCTAATGGATCTGCTTTTTCACAAACCACTGAGGAATTTGCCGGAGAAACTAACTGGAATAAGGAGTGGCCTACCATATCCTATATCAATGCTCATGCTTTGCCTTATTTTGGTACACGCATGAGTTCGAGCGTAGGAAATAATACTTGGACCAGGATCAAACAGATCAATCTATTCCTGTCTGAAATAGACAAACATGGCTTACCTGAAGAGATGCGTAAGGAATTGAAGGGACAGGTATTGTTCTGGAGAGCCTGGCAATACTTTGACCTGGTGCGTCTATATGGTGGTGTTCCCCTGGTGTTGGAGCCTCAGAACCCTGTTCAGGCTAACCAGACAGAAAATGAAGTTCCCCGTAGTAAGTCATCTGAAGTGATTGAACAGGTTGTGAAGGACCTTGATGCAGCCGCTTCTATGTTGCCAGGTAAATGGGCTTCCAGTTCTGATTGGGGTAGAATCACCAGTGGTGCAGCTGCAGCTTTAAAAGGTCGTGTATTGTTGACATGGGCCAGCCCGCTGTTCAACCGCGCTGACGACAAGGCTCGCTGGCAGAGAGCTTATGATGCAAACCTTGCCGCCAAACAACTGCTGGAGGCAAATGGCTTTGGACTATATAAGTCCGGCGGTACCGCTAATGGCACTGCCTGGGAGAATATGTTTATAGCCCAGGAGGTGAATAACCCGGAAGCAGTTATTGTTTATGGTTTCAATAACGTGGTGTCTGACCAGGTACAGAAATGGAACGGTTGGGAGAACGCCGCCCGTCCGAAGGAGGCCAATGGAGGCGGTTCGCTGTCGCCAACGAAGCAAATGGTAGATGCATTCCCCATGAAGGATGGCAAAATGGCCGGACAATCCACTTATACTTATGATGCTCAGTTCTTCTACAAGAACAGGGATCCTCGATTCTATAAGACTTTTGCTTATAACGGTGCGCTTTGGCCCTATAAAGAAAATACGAAATTCAGGGTTTGGTCCTATAAGTGGTTTGCAAAGGCATCGGATGCTACCCCATCCAGCACTACTGAGCAAAGAGGTGCAAATAGTAGTGGTATCTACCTGCGCAAAGCTACCAATCCCAATGCCAGCATTTCTGCCGGGAACTTTGACATCAGTGGTACAGACTATATGGAAATGCGTTTTGCTGAAGTGATACTCAACCTGGCAGAAAGTGCTATTGGAGCTGATAAATTGAGTGAAGGGTTAGACCTAATCAAGTTGGTAAGAGAACGTGCCGGTGTGGAAAACAAGGATGGTGCTTACGGTTTGAGCGACGCCACTACCCGTGACCAGTTATTTGCTGCTGTTCTGAACGAACGTAAAATTGAATTCGCTTATGAAGGAAAACGCTTCTGGGATTTAAGACGCTGGCTGCTGTTTACCGATGAATTTGGTACTACAGCACGTTTGGGAGTTCAGCCAATCAATGGAATGAGAAGAACCGGCTATTTCATTTATGTGGTTAATTCGGATGGCAGTAAGTATGTTGGTGCTAACAACGAAGATCCCCTATACAAAGCTCAATATACGGCTAATACTACCAAATATAAGTTTGAACGTGAACCGCTTGTTCTCCCTGCAGGGGTGCCCAATCAGGATGCGTATGTAGATACCCTGTATAAAAATGTGTTTAAAATTGTGGAAAAGAACGACCTGGATCGTACTAACCCTGCAACCTGGTCCTTCAAATGGTATAAAGAATACTATTTCTTCGGTTTGAATAATGATGCCCTAAGCACTTCTCCCTACCTGGAACAAACAAAAGGATGGGACGGTATAAAGGGTTCCGGAACTTTTGATCCCTTACAGTAAAGCAATGATGCAGGAGGGGGTGAGTGATCATCCCCTCTTGTTTTTCATTTTCTTAACTATTGAAAACTACTGCAGTTGAACATTTTTGCGTCTATTTCAAATATATCTAACGTATAGAAAAACCTTATTCGAGATGAAGATGAATTTTGCCCGCTATGCTTTTTTAGCCACTACTTTAGGTATTGTTCACACTGCAACCGCACAATACCCCAGCATCCCCCAGGATGTGCAGCGCTGGTCCGACTCGCTGATGACGGCAGCCCGCAAGCAATCGGATGCAGCCTGGGCAAAGGCACTGCCCATTATTGAAGCCGATGCTAAAAAAGGAAAGCCCTATATTCCCTGGGCCGGCAGGCCTACTGATCTGCCCCAGGCGGATATTCCTGCTTTTCCCGGTGCGGAAGGCGGTGGCAAGTACAGTTTTGGCGGCCGTGGTGGTAAAGTATATGTAGTGACCAGCCTGGAAGACAGTGGTCCCGGCACCCTGCGCGAAGCAGTAGAACAGGGTGGTGCCCGTATAGTGGTTTTCAATGTGGCCGGTATTATCCGCCTTAAAACACCCCTGATCATCCGTGCTCCTTATATTACAATTGCCGGGCATAGTGCCCCGGGCGATGGCGTTTGCGTGGCCGGTGAGTCGGTGTGGATCAATACGCACGATGTGGTGATCCGCTACATGCGCTTCCGGAGAGGGGAGACCAACGTGGGCCGTCGCGATGATGCCATTGGGGGTAATCCCGTGGGCAACATCATGATCGACCATGTGTCGGCGAGCTGGGGACTGGATGAGAACATGTCGATGTACCGCCATATGTACAACGACAGTACCGGTGCTACCGAGCAAAAGCTACCTACCGTAAACATTACGATCCAGAACTCCATTTTCTCAGAAGCGTTGGATACGTGGAACCACGCTTTCGGCAGTACCCTGGGTGGTGAGAACTGTACATTCATGCGCAACCTGTGGGCTAGTAATGCCGGACGGAACCCTTCCATCGGCTGGAACGGTATCTTTAACTTTGTGAACAACGTAGTGTTCAACTGGGTGCACCGCTCTGTAGACGGTGGTGATTACCGTGCTACGTACAACATTATCAATAACTACTTCAAGCCGGGGCCGATGACGCCCAAAAACACGCCGGTTGGCCATCGTATCCTGAAGCCTGAATCCGGACGCAGCAAGCTGAAGTACCTGGTATTTGGACGTGCTTATGTAAACGGTAACGTGATGGAAGGGTATGATCATATTACTAAGGACAACTGGAATGGCGGAGTACAAGTAGAGGATGAACCAAATGCCGGAAAGTACACCGAACTGATGAAGGTGAACAAGCCCCTGCCGATGCCGGATCTGACCATTCTGCCTACACAGGATGCCTTCAGGTATGTACTTCAGAACGCCGGTGCCACCCTTCCGAAGCGGGATGAGGTCGACACCCGCGTGGTAGAACAGGTAAGAACAGGGAAGGTTGCCTATAAGGAAGGTATAAAACTTCCGGAAACCCAATTCAAGCACCGCCGCCTGCCTATTGATTCCTACAAGCAGGGCATCATTACTGATATCAGCCAGGTGGGTGGTTATCCCGAGTACAAAGGCAAACCTTACAAAGATTCGGACAAAGACGGCATGCCGGATGACTACGAGACAAAGAATGGCCTGAATCCTAAGAATGCGTCTGATGCCTCTTTAGTAAAAGGTAAAGATGGTTATACCAACATTGAAGTGTACCTGAACTCACTGGCTAAAAACGGCGGTAATCTGACCACTGCAAAAAAGTAAAACCTTATTGATAGGTATTTCCAAACAGGAAGCATATTCCTTTTGAAGACTACAGCACAAACAGGGCACTTCTGTAATCATTCACAGACGTGTTCTGTTAATGCTTTAGTACCCCCAACTGCTAAGTACACGAAATTGAACGAACTTCGAAAGCACAAGTGATGAAAAGATACCTGATTGGACTTTCCCTCTTGAGTGTGGTGACCGCAGGTCTTCCTGCAGTGGCCCAGTATCCCACAATACCCCCGGGTCTGCAGGATTCGGCCGATAAGGAAATGGCCCGGTTTCAACAGCTTTCCGACCAGGCCTGGGCCCGGGCGGTCCCGGTAATAGAAAGGGAAAGCAAGGGTGGCAAGCCTTATGTTCCCTGGGCCCAGAAGCCCGAAGATCTGCCGCAAGCAAAGATTCCTGCTTTTCCCGGTGCTGAAGGGGGCGGAGCCTATTCCTTTGGTGGACGCGGTGGTAAAGTATACGTGGTTACTAACCTGGAAGACAGCGGCCCCGGAAGCTTCCGTTGGGCCTGTGAGCAGGGGGGAGCGCGTACAGTGGTGTTCAACGTCGCCGGTATCATCCGCCTGAAGAGCCCGGTGATCATTCGCGCCCCCTACCTTACTATTGCCGGGCAAACAGCGCCGGGTGACGGGGTTTGTATTGCCGGCGAATCCGTATGGATCAACACCCACGACGTGGTGATCCGCTTTATGCGCTTCCGTCGTGGTGAAACAGACGTTACCCGCCGCGATGATGCCATTGGGGGTAATCCCGTGGGCAACATCATGATCGACCACGTGTCGGCGAGCTGGGGACTGGATGAGAATATGTCGATGTACCGCCACATGTATGACCCCGGCGACGGCAGTAAGCCTCAAAAACTGCCGACCGTGAACGTGACCATCCAGAATTCGATCTTTTCCGAGTGCCTCGATACGTATAATCATTCCTTTGGCAGCACGATCGGTGGGCTGAACAGCACCTTTGTGCGGAACCTCTGGGCTAATAATATCAGCCGGAATCCCTCCATTGGTATGTATGGCGACTTTGGTTTTGTGAACAACGTAGTGTTCAACTGGTGGAACCGCAGCGCGGATGGAGGCGACCACCGCTCGCTGTTTAACTTCATCAATAATTATTATAAACCTGGTCCTATTACGCCCAGGAATGAACCGCCCGGTTACCGGATCCTGAAACCGGAAGGCAACAGGGATAAAAGCGATTCCTTCCACTATGGGCGTGCTTATGTGCGCGGCAATATCATGGAAGGTAATGAAGCTATTACCCGGGACAACTGGGCCGGCGGCGTACAACTGGAGACACGTGCCAATGCCGCTAAATACCTGGAAGGCGTACGGGTCGATAAGCCTTTTCCCATGGCGCCGGTCACTATGATCACAGCCCGTGAGGCATACGATTATGTGCTGGCGAATACGGGTGCATCGCTGCCCAGGAGAGATGCTGTGGATGCCCGGATCGTGGAAGAAGTGAGAACCGGCACCATCAAGTACACCGAAGGTGGAAAGACCGGTATCGGGAGCCAGTTTGTGAAGCGCCGTTTACCGGCTGACTCATATAAGATGGGCATCATTACCCATCCCAGCCAGGTGGGAGGTTATCCCGAGTACAAGGGAACACCCTATAAAGATTCGGATAACGACGGCATGCCAGACAATTGGGAGGTAAAGAACGGCCTTAACCCAAAGAGTGCGGCTGATGCCTCTTTAGACCGCAATGGGGATGGATATACCAATATTGAAGAATACCTGAACAGCGTGGTTCCCGTAGAGAGCGTAAAGCCCGTACGATCGATGCAGCGCTAAATCATGTACCGAACGACAGATGCATTAAGGCCTATGAACAGAATAAACAGTCATTTCTATAAACGATTTTCCTACAGATGCCCGCTTGCCTGGAGACTGGGTACACCGGCAGGCTGGCTATTGATCTTGATGTTTCTGGGGCCAGGCTCGGTATTGGCCCAAAAGAATAAGCCACCGAAACCGGTACCACCCCTTTCAGTAGGTGTCGATGGCCGGCTTTCTTATGCCATGGATGAACAGGGCAACCGGATACCTGATTTTTCTTATGCAGGGTACAAGGCCGGAGCCCAGGCGATACCCAACGCGCCCATTCGCGTGGTGGTTACGGAAGCAAAAGGAGACGCCACCCGGCGCATACAGGCCGCACTTGATCATGTAGCTTCTTTGCCTCCGGATGCTTATGGCATACGGGGAGCAGTTCTTTTAGGCAAAGGCCGCTTCGAAGTAAACGGGAGCCTGCACATCCGGGCTTCCGGAGTCGTGCTCCGGGGTAGCGGCACCGGAGAGAAGGGAACCCTTTTGCTGGCAACCAACCAGACCCGGGCAACGCTGATCCGGGTTGCCGGCCGGAACGACAGGACTACCGGAAGAAGTATGCCTGTACTGGATACTTATGTCCCGGTGAATGCCTTTCAACTAAAAGTGGCACCGGGTAGTGTTCAGGCAGGAGATGCCATCCTGGTTCATCGTCCTTCTACCCAAAAATGGATCGATGTTTTGGGGGCCAATCATTTTGGTGGCGGCATCACTTACCTGGGCTGGAAGCCGGGACAGCGCGACCTCATGTGGGACCGCACCGTAGTGGCCATTGAGGGCGAGACTATTACACTGGACGCGCCCCTTACAACGGCACTGGACACTACCTATGGCGGCGGGTATGTCATTCCTTATGCTTGGCCGGGACGAATTACCCAGGTGGGTGTAGAGAACCTGCGTTGCCAGTCGGTATACGACACCAGCAATCCGAAAGATGAAGATCATGCCTGGATGGCGATCACGATAGACAATGCAGCCGATGCGTGGGTACGCCAGGTGGTGTTCCGGCATTTTGCCGGTTCGGCTGTTATGATCGGCGAAACAGCAAAGCGCGTGACGGTGGAGGACTGCCTGTCACTGGCGCCCGTATCAGAGATAGGAGGGCAGCGGCGTTATACGTTCTTTACCAGTGGCCAGCAGACGCTTTTCCAGCGCTGCTATGCCGAATATGGCTATCATGACTTTGCCGTAGGGTTCTGTGCCCCGGGTCCTAATGCCTTTGTGCAGTGTGAATCGCACCTGCCTTATAGCTTCAGCGGTACGATCGATAGCTGGGCTTCGGGCGTCTTGTTTGATATTGTAAACGTGGATGGCCAGGCCTTGAGTTTTAAGAACAGGGGCCAGGATGGCCAGGGTGCCGGCTGGTCGGCAGCTAACTCCGTGTTCTGGCAAAGTACGGCGGCTCGAATTGATTGCTACAAACCACCGACAGCACAGAATTGGGCTTTTGGTACCTGGGCACAGTTCGCAGGGGACGGGTATTGGGAGCAGTCGAATGAGCACATCAGGCCGAGGAGCCTTTACTATGCACAGCTTTCGGAACGTCTCGGGAAAGGAGTAGAGGCCAGGGCTAATCTATTGCCCGTGGAATCGGAAGCTTCCAGTAGTCCTTCTGTGGAAGTGGCTGCCGCCTTAACAAAAATGGCCTCAACGCCAGCGCCACTGCTTTTTGACTGGATCGGACAAGCATCTCTAAGACAGCCTATCCCGGTACAACAACAGGGGGTTAAAACGATTGAAGCTACAGGGCATAAGCCGCAAGTTGAAGCGGATCCTAAAACACCTGCAATGCAGGTGCGCAACGGCTGGTTGGTGCGCGGTGCCACCATATTGACCGGTGGCCGCCAGGATGTGCCCTGGTGGTCGGGTAGTTCGCGTGTATTTGCCTTGCCCTTTGCCAGGCCCCATATTACCCGGTTTGTACCGGGTAGAACCGGAACCGGGCTGACCGATAACCTCGATGAACTCACGGACAGTATGCTGAGCCGCCGGATTCTTTCACTGGAGCACAATTATGCCCTTTGGTACGACCGGCGACGCGATGATCACGAACGCATCCGCCGTATGGATGGTGAAGTATGGCCACCCTTTTATGAAGTGCCCTTTGCCCGCAGCGGTAAGGAAACTGCCTGGGATGGCCTGAGCAAATACGACCTGACCAAATACAACAAATGGTACTGGGGCCGCTTAAAGGAGTTTGCCAACCTGGCAGACCTTAAAGGATTGGTGCTGGTGCATCAGCAATATTTCCAGCACAACATTATTGAAGCCGGGGCACACTATGCCGACTTTGCGTGGCGGCCGGCCAACAACATCAATAATACGGGCTTCCCCGAGCCTGTTCCCTATGCCGGTGATAAGCGCATCTTCATGGCGGAGCAGTTTTACGATGTGAACCACCCGGTACGCCGCAAACTACACCAGGCTTATATCCGTAAGAGCCTGGATAACTTCAGCAGCAATACCGGTGTGATCCAGCTGATTGGAGCAGAGTTTACCGGTCCCCTGCATTTTGTACAATTCTGGCTGGATACCATCCGGGAATGGGAGAAAGAAACCGGCAAGAAGGTGTTTATTGGATTGAGCACAACTAAAGATGTACAGGACGCCATACTTGCAGATAAAGCTCGTGCTGCCATTGTGGATCTTATCGATATCCGCTACTGGCATTACCGTGCCGATGGAACTACTTATGAGCCGAAGGGTGGTCAAAACCTGGCCCCCCGTCAGCATGCGCGGCTGGTAAAGCCAGGCAACAGCTCGTTTGAGCAGGTGTACCGCGCAGTGCTGGAATACCGTCAGAAATATCCCGGCAAGGCAGTGGTTTATTCCGGTCCCAGCTATGATGCCCTTGGATGGGCCTCCTTTATGGCCGGAGGATCAATGGCCAGCCTGCCGCACTCGTTACCGCAATCTTTTTTGACACAGGCAGCGCAGATGCAGCCCATTCAAAACAGTGGCGATGCTGCCGGTCAATGGGTGCTGGGCAATACCTCTGTGGGCTTTATAGTGTACAGCAATTCGGACCATCCTATTGTAGTGGATAGTAAAAAGCTTAGCGGGCCACTAAGCGCCAGTTGGATCGATCCTAAAACAGGCCGAGAGATCAAGTCCGAGAAGGTGGAAGGAGGCAAAATGATGGAATTGAAAAAGCCGGTTGATGCTCCCGTTGTGTTGTGGCTCAGCCGTCCCTCTGTTTAACGTTTATTACCTGATTGATGAAAAACTTTAAGTACTTACGCTCGCTGATTGTTGTTTTATTTTTATTGATTACCGGCTCTGTATTGGCACAATCCGCAAAGACCGGGAAACTACGCATATCGGATAACGGCCGCTTCCTGGTAAAGGAAGATGGCACTCCTTTTTTCTGGCTGGGGGATACCGGCTGGCTGCTCTTTGGTAAGCTGAACCGCCAGGAGGCGGAAAAATACCTGGAGGACCGGAGGAAGAAGGGATACAACATGATCCAGGTGATGGTGCTCCACGGCCTGGGAGTGGTGAATGCCTATGGTGACTCTGCCCTGGTGAATAAAAATGTGGCCATGCCCAGGATCACGGAAGGTGCTTCACCTGCCAATGCTGCTCAGTACGACTATTGGGACCATGTGGATTATATTATTGACCTGGCTGCGCGGAAAGGATTGTATATGGGGCTGGTACCGGTTTGGGGCTCCAATGTGAAGGCCGGCTGGGTGAGCGAGGACGAGGCTCAGACCTATGCGGCCTGGCTGGGCAACCGCTATAAAGACAAGTCCAATATCGTGTGGCTGAATGGGGGTGACATCAAGGGAAGTGATTCTATGAATGTGTGGAAGGCCATCGGCACTACGCTGGATGCAACGGACCCCAATCACCTGATTACCTTTCATCCCTTCGGCCGAACTACATCCAGCACCTGGTTCCATAAGGAACCCTGGCTGGATTTCAATATGTTCCAGTCGGGACATAAAAGTTATGAGCAGGATACGGCGGCTGCGGAACACCGGTTTGGCCCGGACAACTGGAAGTTTGTGGACATCGATTATAACCTGCAGCCGGTAAAGCCTACCCTAGATGGCGAGCCTTCGTATGAGCATATTCCGTATGGATTGCACGATACTGCCCAGCCTCGCTGGACCGATCATGACGTCCGCCGCTATGGCTACTGGTCGGTTTTTGCCGGGGGTGCTGGCTATACTTATGGCCACAACAGCGTCATGCAGATGCACAAGCCTACCGATAAAGGCAGTGCTTATGGCTCGCGTCATTTCTGGTATAACGCCATCAACCATCCGGGTGCCGGTCAGATGGTGCATCTGAAAAACCTGGTACTCTCCAAGCCTTACCTGGAGCGGGTGCCGGACCAGTCACTGATAGCTGGTGAGGCAGGTGACCGATACGACAGACTCGTAGCTACCCGGGGAAAGGACTACGCCTTTATCTACACCTACAACGGGCG
>DASWYM010000485.1:0-2996 GCA_036404975.1 Chitinophagaceae bacterium | reverse complement strand
TCTAGGCAGGTGGGCATTATAATAAGGAAAAAACTTGTTGATATAGGCCGGCATCCCCAGGTTGGCCACAGAATACATAATGTTGGCCACCGCTATGAACATGCCCGTAAGCCCGTACTCCGCCTCTGTAAAGCCTCCTTTCCGGGTATAGAGATAGGTATTTAACGCGCCGATCGCAAAGCCAAAGTAAATGATCAGGGAGGAAATAATGCTTTGCCTGCGAATGGTGCTCATGCCGTAAAAATAAGATACCGCTGCTTAGTCTGCTTTATTTAATAAGTTTTCAGCCAAATTGCAAAGCAATGTGTTTGCCGACTCTCATTCCCTTACTCACCACTCATCCTTTCTTCACTCGGATATAAAAGTTTGAATCCGCAGTTATTTGGGCGGCCGTCTTCCGGTCCATTTTTACTTCCTGCCACTTGGTGCTGGGCTTCAGCCATAGTCCGTTAGTGAGTTTAACCGGCATGTTGAATCCTTCTACGCAATCTTCCCACTTAAATTTCAGCACGCCGCCATCTGCATCCAACTTCAGCAGGGGGATTTCAGTATGGCGCAGGTATTGGTCAAATACCTTGGAAAGGTCCTTTCCGCTTTGTGTGCTGATATAGTCTTCCACCTGCTGGGTGGTTACAGTCTGGTGGTAGAATGTCTTATTGAGCCCCCTAAGAATACTCCGGAATTTTTCATCATCATTTATGATCTGGCGGATGGTATGGAGCATATTTGACCCCTTATAATACATGTCGCCACTGCCTTCCTCGTTCACGCCATAGTGCCCGATAATCGGTCCGTCGTTCGAAATGTTCTTCCGGATGCCCTGCACATAGGCGTTGGCAGCTTCCTTGCCAAAATGGTATTCGGTAAACAGGGTTTCCGAGTAGGAGGTAAAGCCTTCGTGCTCCCACATATCGGCTATGTCTTTGGATGTAATATTGTTTCCAAACCATTCATGGCCTACCTCGTGCACAATAATGAAATCCCATTTCATCCCCCAACCCGAGCCCGACAGGTCCTTACCCAGGTAACCGTTCTGGTATTTGTTTCCATAAGCCACGGCGCTTTGGTGCTCCATACCCAAATGGGGCGACTCCACTAACTTAAAATCATCTTCGTACCAGGGGAACGGGCCAAACCAGTGCTCCAGCGCTTTCAGGGTATGGCCGGCCTGAACAAACTGCTTTTTGGCCTTATCCAGGTTGTAGTCCAGCACCCAGTAGCTGTTGTTTAATCGGCCCTTTTCTCCGCTATAGGTCTCGCTGAAGTTGACGTATTTGCCAATATAGGGGATAAGGTTATAGTTATTAATCGGGTTGGAGACTCCCCAGGTGTAGGTGGTCATGCCGGCACTGTGGCTTTCCTTTCGAAGCAGTTTTCCGTTACCCACCGCCACCAGCGTGTCCGGCACGGCAATGCTTAGTTGGGCGCTGTCGGGCTCGTCGCTTTGGTGGTCTTTACAAGGATACCACACCGAGGCACCCAACCCCTGGCAGGCCACGCTCATCCAGGGCCGCCCCTTAGCGTCCTTCTTCCAGATCCAGCCTCCATCCCAGGGGGCATTAAGGGCTTCTCTGGGCTTGCCATTATAAACAAGGGTAATGGTTTCAAGGACTCCTTCCTGTAAAGTCTCCGGGAAGGTGATAAAATAAACATTGCCGTTCCGCTCCAATGGCAGGTTGCCGTTCTTCCAATAAGCCCGCTCTATTTTCATTGGTTCCTGCAGGTCAATCTGCATGCGGCTGCCGGCATTCAGCACTTTAAAGCGGATCTCGTTCTTTCCTTCAATGGTCTTGCTGGCATAATCCGGGGTCACGCCAATGTGGTAGCTGACCACATCCCACCAGGCCCTTTCCGGCGTAATAGACCCCCGCAGGGTGTCCTGCCGCGTAAAGTCCTGTTTATGGTTCAGGAGCTGCGCACACGACGTAAGGGTAGTAAACACAAGTACGGGCAAAAGAAAGAGAGACTGCTTTTTCATCGAATTTATTTGCGTGACAAAAACAAATACTTCGCTAATTTAGACGGCTTCAGCTGAATACATGGCCCGTCTGTATAAATATTTTGCATTTTGTTCGCTTTTACTCCTCCTTTTAAGCTCCTGTTACAGTGATAGCCGGGAGCAGCAAAACATCTTTCAGTACAACGAACAATCTGGCATTGCGTCCATTGATCCCTCTTTTGCCAAAAACCAATCCATCATGTGGGCCGTCCACCAGTTGTACAATACACTGGTCGAGGTGGACAGCCAGTTGAACATTGTTCCTTCCCTGGCCACCCGCTGGGCGGTGTCGGATGACCGGAAGACCTACACCTTCTTTTTGCGCAACGACGTTTTCTTTCACGACGATCCCTGTTTTCCCGGCGGCAAGGGCAGAAGGATGACTGCCCGGGATGTGGAGTACAGCCTCCGGCGCATCATGGATAAAACCACCGCCAGCCCCGGTGCCTGGATCTTCAACAACCGCGTCGATTCGGCCGAAGGCTTTAAAGCCCTGAACGATACGACCTTTCAGGTAAAGCTCTTGCAGCCCTTTAACCCTATCCTGGGCATCCTTTCCATGCAATACTGTTCCGTTATTCCACGGGAAGCAGTCCAAAAATATGGCAATGATATCCGTCGGCATGCGGTAGGTACCGGGCCTTTTCAGTTTGTAGCCTGGGAAGAAGGACAGGCCCTGATCCTAAAGAAGAACCCCCGCTATTTCGAGCGGAATGAAAAGGGGCAGCGCCTGCCTTATCTCGACGGAGTGAAGGTTACCTTTTACGACAGCAAGGCCACGGAGTTTCTGCTCTTCCGCCAGGGCAAACTTGACTTTATCAACGACATTGATGCCTCCTTCAAAGACGAAGTCCTTACCAAAAGAGGCACCCTTCGGAAAGAGTGGGAGGGAAAGATCCGCCTGCAAACCCACGCCTACCTGAATATTGAATACCTGGGCCTGCTGGTCGATTCCACCAACCCCTTGGTGAAGAACTCGCCCACAAGAATGCGCAAG
>DASWYM010000484.1:0-7782 GCA_036404975.1 Chitinophagaceae bacterium | reverse complement strand
CCGCAGTTCCGCTGGCAGGGAAAGAAGTTGGTATCACCCCCGGTGCCAGCTTATCAGCCGTCACAGTGCCCGCTGAGATCTTGCTGCCGGTTACCGAAGCGTCGGCCAGCTTCGGTGTGCTCACGGCGCCATCGGCTATATTAGCCGTAGCCACCGCACCGGCTGCGATCTTATTCGATGTTACCACGCCGGGAGCAATTAACGGGTTTGGATAGGTACCAGTCAGGTCGCCACCGGCCTGGCCGTTGGCCCCGTTGTTGCCGCCGCTCCCGCCGCCGGTGATCACACCCGGCGCCAGTTTGGCCGCGGTTATAGAGCCGTCCTGTATATTGGCGGTGCCCACAGCGTCAACCGCCAGCTTCGCATTGGTCACAGCGCCGGCTGCCAGCTTATTTGAAGTTATGGCTCCAGTTCCAACCGAAGGGTTGGGGTAGGTGCCGGCAAGGTCACCACCGGCCGTACCAATCGGCGGCAGAGCGGTTGGGATCACACCGGCCGCCAGCTTGTTGCTGGTAATAGCGCCATCCTGCACCTTGGCCGTGGTGATCACAGCATCCTTTATCGTGGGGTTAGGGTAAGTTCCATTGAGCTCGCCACCGGCCGCACCGCCGGGAGGCAGGCTGGCAGGGATCACGCCCGGCGCCAGCTTGACCGCGGTCACCGAACCGTCCGCCAGCTTGGAAGTACCCACTGCGGCATCGGCCAGTTTGCCGGCATCTACGGCACCGGCCGCCAGCTTCTGGGTGCTCACCGCACCATCAGCCAGCTTGGCATTCGTTATAGCACCGACCGTCACGGTGGGGTTAGGATAAGAACCCGAAAGATCTCCGCCCGCCGTACCGTTCACCGGCAGCGAGGTGGGGATCACCCCCGGGGCGATCTTATCGGCCGTAATGGCGCCCGCCGCAATTTTATCGGTTGTTATCGCACCATTCTTCAGGGTGGGGGCCGGATAAGAACCCGTTAAATCTCCATCAGCAGTCCCAATGGGAGGTAAGGCCGAGGGAATAACACCGGCTGCCAGCTTCGCACCGGTGATGGCGCCATCCTGCACCTTGGCAGAGGTTACGGAACCATCGGCCAGCTTCGTGGCGTTCACGGCCCCGGCCGCAATGGCAGGGTTGGGATAGCTGCCCTGCAGGTCGCCACCGGCCGCTCCGTTCATCGGGAGTGCTGTAGGAATAACCCCGGGGGCCAGCTTCGCTGCCGTGATGGAGCCGTCCTGTACTTTAGACGTACCCACGGCACCATCCGCCAGGCGGGCATTATCCACTACGCCGTTGGCAAGGGTCGGGGCAGGATAGCTTCCCGTCAGGTCGCCGCCCGCAGCCCCTGCCGGTGCCATCGATGTAGGTATCGTTCCCGGCGCCAGTTTATTTGCGGTTATAGATCCGTCCTGCACCTTGGCCGCTGTAATAGAACCGTCTTTTATCGTAGGATTAGGATAGCTGCCCTGCAGGTCGCCGCCTGCCGTACCGTTCATGGGTAACGAAGTAGGGATCACTCCCGGTGCCAGCTTATCGGCCGTTACCGCCCCATCCTGGATCTTGGAAGTGGCGATAGCGCCATCGGCAATCTTGGCCGTCGTCACCGCACCCGCCCCGATAGACGGGTTAGGATAAGTGCCCGACAGGTCGCCAGTGGCTGCACCCGTGGGGGGCAAAGCAGTGGGAATCACACCCGGCGCCAGCTTGCCGGCAGTTACGGCCCCGGCCGCGATCTTGCCTTCCGTTACGGACCCTTCGGCCAGCTTGGCGCTGTTCACTGCCCCCTGGTTGATCTCCGGGTTGGGGTACGCACCTTTCAGGTCACCACCGGCATTGCCGGCCGGCTGCGCCTTTTCGGCATAAAGGGCAAAAGGCACGCTGAGCAGCTGGGAAGTGCCCATATCAATAAAGGATGTGCTGCCGGCAGGATCTAGTTCGACCTGCAGGTATTTGGGCACGCCGTTGCCCCAGCCTACGGTGGCAAACGACCCGGAAACACTGCTGGCGCCCGGGGCCCCGATGGCCGTGGTAAACAACCCGTAGCTGTTGGTCTTCAGCGTGCGGGTTTCGCGGTACAGCACCAGGCCATTCGGCAGGTTCTCCCTTATCGACAGGCGCAGGGTGATGGTCTGGTTGGCAATAACGCTGCCGACCGTATTGCGGGCAATACCCTGGTAGTTGATCTGCTGGGGTGATTGGGCCATACCAGCCATTACTGAGCCAACGAGCAACAGGAGGAGTAACAGTCTTTTCATAGTGTTTTGGTTGTAGCGTCTTACGTTAGATTAATACTTAACTATCTTATAGGAGCCAGTCTTGGGAACAGAGCCAGGCGCGGGAATAAGGTCGATCTTCAGGATGTAGGTACCGGCCGCCAGCGGGCGCAACGCGAGCCGCTCCACGTGGCCGGCCCCATAGCTCACCAGGCTTTTGCGGTACACCACCCTGCCGTTGGCATCATAGACCTGAATCATCACCTTGCCTTGCTGGCGGGTGAGCAGGCCCACTTCTATTCTATCTTCGGTATAATTCGGCAACACGCGGATCTCGTCGCCGGAAAAACGCGGGCTGGTGCCAGGCACCCCCGCTTCGTAGGATTGCAAAAAGCCATTGGTCAGCACAAACTGGCTGTTGCCCGACCGCATTTCATTGACGAGGGCCAGTTCGCCCACACTCCAGTCGACCTGGTAAAAGCCGCCAGAGTAGGAATTACCTGTAGAATTGACAACGGATTGGGTAGCCGGTTGCGCATGCAACTGCGAAGCAGCAAGGAGGAAGCCTCCCCATAAAAGCAGTACGGTTCTCATAGAACAGGTTTAGGTACGGTTCCGATTTTACACCGGTAAAACTAAACACTAAACCCCGTTCGCCCAATACGCTAAAACCCTCGAAAAATCGAGGATTTACCCTTAGGAAACTTACTTGTAAAACGACATTTTGTAATCGACTCTTACGTTGCCTTTTACGATGTCATCCAGCTTTCGCTTGAGTAATTTCCGCTTCAGCGGCGATATGTGGTCGATAAAGAGCTTACCGTCAATATGATCGTATTCGTGCAGGATAATGCGGCCGGTGACGCCACTGAAGGTCTTTACGTGCTTCTTGAAGTGCTGGTCCATATACTCCAGGGTCACTTCCTCCGCACGGTTCACGTCTTCGCGGATCTTTGGAATGCTGAGACAGCCTTCGTTGTAGGCCCAGTCATCGCCCAGTTCTTCCACGATATGGGCGTTGATAAATACCTGCTTGACACCAGGGGCGTCGGGATAATTCTCCTCGCGGCGCTCGTCCTCGTCCATATTGGCAAAGATCTGGGCGCTGTCGACCACGAACACGCGGATGCCCCGGTTGACCTGGGGAGCGGCCAGCCCTACGCCATTGGAAGCATACATGGTTTCCCACATGTCTTCAATCAGCTGGTCCAGGCCGGGATAGTCCTTGTCGATGTCTTCTGCTACCTTTCTTAAAATAGGATGACCATATGCTACAATAGGGAGAATCATACCTGCAAGTATAAATAAAGATTGATAAATGCTTTTTGCCGGGCAAAGGTACAGCCAAACGGCGGGTCGTGCACCCCTTTTGGCTATAGGTTTTCTTAAAGGTGGTGGTGCAGGTGTTCCTGCAGCATGATGGTGGCGGCGATCTCGTCCACCAGTTTCTTGTTCTGCCGCTGCTTTTTCTTCAGCCCCATCTGCAGCATGGCCTGCGCCGCCAGCTTGGAGGTATAGCGCTCGTCCACCTCCTTTACGGGAAGGGCGGGAAAGGCCTTCTTAAACTCGGCAATAAACTTTTTGACCAGCGGGGTGGCGTGGGTATCCGAGTCGTCCCAGTTGGTGGGCATGCCGATAATGACCAGCTCGACAGGCTCTTTGGCGAAATAATCCTTCAGGAAGGCCATCAGCTTGGGCGTATCCACCGTGCCCAGGCCGGTAGCGATGATCTTCAGCGGGTCGGTCACGGCCAGGCCGGTGCGCTTACCGCCGTAGTCTATGGAAAGGATTCTGCCCAAGGGAAACGATTTGTTTTAAGGGAGCAAACTTAGGACTTAATGCCGAAAAGGGGGTGGCACCGGGTGAAAGGCCCATAGTCCTGCCCCGGGGCAGGAACAGCTTTCCAGGCCCAGTACCCCGAAGGTACCCTATGCTGACGCCCCGGTTACGGCCTACCAAAAGGGAGGATATTGCGACCATATTGCCACCATATTGCCACGATATTGCCACCATATTGCGACCCTTTAAAGAGTCGCAATATCGTCGCGATAAGGTAGCTTTAAAGTCCTTATATCGAAGGGGTATCATCTCTTTTACTTTATAGTTACCTTGGCGTAATGCGGCTTTTGGATGGCTTATGACCGGTTAAAACAAGAAACCAGCCCTTTTATAGCTGGTTTCTTCCACGATAGTGGCAGGCTCTTCTGCCGGATTATCTTATGGAACAGGTTTGCCTCATTTCTTTAGGAGTTACTGCTTGCATCCTATGGCTTGCAGCTTGCGGCTTGCAGCTTGTGGCTTCTAATTGATAAACAAATCGGTAATCACAAACACGGCAAACACCACCGAAGCCACCCCGTTGGCGGTCATAAAGGCGATGTTGACGCGGCGCAGGTCGTTGGGCTTGACGATGGAATGCTGGTAGATGAGCATGGAGATAAAGACCAGCACCCCCACCCAGTAGAGCCAGCCAAAGCCGCCCAGCTTGCCGGCGGCCACCACGCAGGCGGCGCTCAGCAGGTGCAGGAGCTCGGAGATGTGCAGGGCCCGCTCCTTCCCTACCGCCGAGGGAATGGAATAGAGCTGCTGGCTTTTGTCGAATTCCTCGTCCTGCAGGGAGTAGATCACGTCGAAGCCGCTCACCCAGAACAGCACGGCAAAGGAAAACAGGATAGGCAGCCAGTGGAACACGCCTGTTACGGCCAGGTAGGCGCCTATGGGGGCCAGCGCCAGGCCCAGGCCCAACACCAGGTGGCAGAGCGGGGTAAAGCGCTTGGTGTAGCTATAACCCAGCACCACGGCCAGCGCCACGGGCGAGAGGAAAAAGCAGATGCGGTTGATAAAGAAGGTGGTGGCGATGAACAGCACGCAGTTGATGATGGTGAACAGCAGGGCGTTCTTCGGCGTAATTATGCCTTTAGGTACTTCGCGGATGGCGGTGCGGGGGTTCAGGGCATCAATATCGCGGTCCAGGTAGCGGTTAAAGGCCATGGCGGCGCTGCGGGCGAAGACCATGCAGAGGATCACCAGGAAGAATTTCAGGAGCAGGGACTCTGGGAAGTAATAATGAACACGAGTATTAGGAGGAATTTCCAATGCTTTATACCACGTAGGGTTAGTAGCCAGGAAGAACCCGATCAGGGCAAACGGCATCGCAAAGATGGTATGCGAGAATTTGATCAGGCTTAAGTAGTTACGGACTTGTGTCATTACGTATAATAAAAGGGCAAAGTAAAAGCAGACTGCCCTATCCTTTTCTTATTTTAACCAAAGCTGCGTATGATTCCGCTCAGCTTTCTTTGGAAATATGCGCTCGAACAAGCTCCCAGAGCACCACGCCGGCCGCTACCGATACGTTGAGCGAGTGCTTCATGCCCAGCTGGGGGATCTCGATCACCCCATCGGTCTGCTCGATGGTGGACTGCTCCACGCCCGTCACCTCGTTGCCCAGGATGACGGCCACCTTCTCGCCCCCGTAGTTAAAGTCCTGGAGGTGGATAGAGTTACTGGCCTGCTCCACGGCGTAGATCTTGTAGCCTTCGGCCCTTAGTTCGTCGAGGGCGTCCTGCACCTTTTTGAAATGCTTCCAGTGCACCGTTTCGTCGGCGCCCAGGGCTGTCTTGCGGATCTCCTTATGGGGCGGGTAGGCCGTGTAGCCGCAGATATACATACCCTGCAGCAGGAAGGCATCGGCAGTACGGAAAATAGAGCCCACGTTGTAGGCGCTGCGGATGTTCTCCAGCACCACCACGATGGGGATCTTCTCGGATTCTTTAAACTCGTCGACCGACTTGCGGTTCAGTTCGTCCATTGATAACTTACGCATAAAACCTTGCCCCCGGCCCCTTTATTAAGGCAAAGCCGCTTTGGGCGCTGCAAAAGTACGGGGCGGGAACGGAATAGATAGTGGATAAAAAGTGAAGGTTTGGGGGCGGTAAACGGGTGCAGGCCCCTATTTTTGTCGCCAGCGCTATGAGTAAGCAGAAGACCGCCACCGAGACCCCCCTGATGCAGCAGCACAACGCCATTAAGGCCAAGTACCCCGATGCCGTGCTCCTGTTTAGGGTGGGTGACTTTTACGAGACCTTTGGACAGGACGCTGTGATCGCGTCGCAGGTGCTGGGCATTACGCTGACCAAACGCAACAACGGTGGGGCGGCTTCCTCGGAGCTGGCGGGCTTTCCGTACCATGCCCTCGACACCTACCTGCACAAGCTGGTGAAGGCGGGTTACCGCGTGGCCATCTGCGACCAGCTGGAGGACCCCAAGACTGTAAAAGGCATCGTAAAGCGCGGGGTGACCGAGATGGTGACGCCCGGCACGGCCACCAACGACAAGCTGCTCGACCTGAGCTCCAACAACTTCCTGGCGGCCGTGCACTTCCAGGGCGAGGTATACGGGCTGGCCTTCCTCGACATCTCGACCGGCGAGTTCTTTACCGCCGAGGGCGACCGCGAGTACGCCGATAAATTACTGAGCGGCTTTAAGCCCGCCGAGGTGATCTTCCAGCGCCACCACCAAAAGAAGTTCAAGGAAGAATTCGGGGCCAAGTTTTATACCTATACCCTCGACGAGTGGATCTTCCAGCAGCAGTACGCCGAGGACCTGCTGCTCAAACAATTTGACACCCACTCGCTGAAAGGCTTCGGCATCGAGCGCTTCTCCGAAGGGCTTATTGCGGCCGGGGCGGTGCTGCACTACCTGAAGGAAACCGAGCACCCCCACCTGCAACACATCACCTCCATCCACCGCCTCCAGCAAAGCGACTACCTGTGGATGGACCGCTTTACCATCCGCAACCTGGAGCTGCTCAGCAGCCCAGTGGAAGGCGGCAACACGCTGCTGAAAGTGCTGGACAACACCTGTACGCCTATGGGGGCCCGCCTGCTGAAGCGCTGGATCGTCTTCCCGCTAAAAGACATTGCCCGAATCAACGAGCGGCTTGACGTGGTAGAGCACCTTATCCTGACCACAGACCTGCGCAACAAGCTCCTTCATGCTATGCGGCAGTGCGGCGACGTGGAGCGCCTGGTGTCGAAGATCCCGCTCAAGAAGATCAACCCAAGGGAACTGCTGCAACTGGCCCGTGCCCTCCGGCAGATCGATGTCATTAAGCAGCTGTGCCACGACAGCGAGAGCGTGTACCTGAAGCGGCTGGCCGATGCCCTGAACCCCTGCCACTATATTGCCGACAAGATCACTCATGATATTATCGAGAACCCACCTGCCCTAGCGATAAAAGGGGGCTTCATCAATAAGACCGTAAACGAGGAGCTGGATGGGCTGCGTTCCATTGCCCACAACGGCAAAGAGTACCTGCTGCAATTGCAGCAAAAGGAAAGCGAGGCCACCGGTATCTCATCGCTGAAGATCGGCTTCAACAACGTGTTTGGTTACTACCTAGAAGTGACCAATTCGCACAAGAGCAAGGTGCCGCCGGAGTGGATCCGCAAGCAGACCCTGGCCAACTGCGAACGCTACATCACCCCCGAGCTGAAGGAATACGAGGAAAAGATCACCGGTGCGGAAGAAAAGATACTGGCCATAGAACTGCAGCTTTTCGACGGGCTGATCAACGAGCT
>DASWYM010000483.1:0-7457 GCA_036404975.1 Chitinophagaceae bacterium | reverse complement strand
AGGCCTTTTAGGAGGTGAAACCTTCCGGGTAATCCATATGCGATACCTTCTTATATTTTTTGTGGCCTGTATGGTCGTGCTGTTCCTGTCGTGCGGCAACCGGGAAGAGCGTGCGGCGAAAGCGGCGGCCGAAAGTGTGATCAGTGCCATGACCCCGGAGCGGCTGGCTACCTTTGGGCAATGGACCTACTCCGGCAGGGGAGGCTTCTGGTATAAGGACTCCCTGGGAAAGATCGGCAGCACCACCCGCTTTGTGGAGCGAAACGACTCGCTTATTCTTACGGTAAAGCAACCGGCACAGTTCATTAAAGACTTTCAGCTGGATATCCCCGTAGAGGAACGCCTGAATGGGCTTACGCTCATTAAGTCGGTGGACACCTGCTTTTTTATTTCCGAGGATGCCCTCATTGGCGGCTACCGCTGGACCACCCTCGACTGTTCGGTGGACACCGTGTTCCGCAGCGGTAATCCTTTCCTGTTTTTCCGGGACCTTACCCGGTTCAAAGACTCGCTGGGTATAGTAGAAGTAGATCATGCAGAGGCCCATTTCATTCAGTTCTACTTGGCGGATGGCTATGTGCTGACCTACTTACCAAAAGGCTCTGTTGCCGATTGGGAAAAGAGGTGGCAGGATGAGTTCGCCCGGGGGGAGATGATCGAAAAGAACTGGAACCTTCGTCAGTACAATAAACTGCGGCCAACCCCCTGATCTCCTTTTTCTTCTTTGCCGGAGAAGGTATCTTTACCCGAACACAACATATGAACGAACAGGTCACCCGCTACATTAATGAAGCACCCCCGAAACAACGGCAGATCATGGAAGTGCTCCGGCAACTGGTCCATGACAGCGTGCCGGGCGTGCAGGAAGAATTCAAATGGGGCCGCCCGGTGTTCCGGAGCGGTAAGGACTTTGCTTACCTGAAAACGGCGAAGGCCTATGTGACCCTGGGCTTCTTTAAATTCGACCGGTTGCGGGACGAACACGGCCGGCTGGAGGGTACCGGCAAAGACATGCGGCACATCAAGCTGAAGACGGTGCAGGACATGGACGGGGAACTGCTGAAAGAGTGGTTGGCCGTGGCGGCTTCGTAATGCCTTTTGTAAGGTTGTTCCCGAAAGCCAGCACAGTTGTATATTCATAGCGACACCTTAAAACCAACGGAGTATTCATGCAAGCAAATAAAGAGCGCCTGTATAAAGACGTAGAATTCCTTACTTCCCTGACCCCGGCACGAAATCACTACAACCTGGGGTCGCTGGAAAAGTGCTGCGCTTATATAGAAACGGAGCTGAAGCGGGCAGGCGCCAATCCCATCCGGCAGACGTGGACCGCCGGGGGAGAAGCCTACTCCAATATCCTGGCCGCCTACAATTCGGATAAAACAAAACGCCTCGTAGTGGGCGCGCACTACGACGTGGATGGCGACCAGCCCGGGGCCGACGACAATGCCAGTGCCGTGGCGGGCCTGCTGGAGACGGTGCGCCTGGTGTTCGAGGCGAAGCCGGAGCTGGACTACCGCATCGACTTTGTGTTCTACTGCCTGGAGGAAGCTCCTTATTTCCGCACAGAGTATATGGGCAGTTTTATACATGCCCGGTCGCTGCATGAAGCGCAGGCCGACGTACTGGGGATGATCTGCTACGAGATGCTCGGCTTCTTCTCCGACGAGCCGGAGTCGCAGCCTTTCCCTTCACCTGAGCTGGCGGCCCTTTATCCCCACACTGCGAACTTTATTATCGTGGTGGGCATAGCACCCTACGCAGCGTTTGCTCAGAAGGTGCACCGCCTTATGGCGAAAGATTCGGGCATCGACGTGCAGGTGATCGTGTTTCCGGAGGGCGAAGGGCTGGCCAGCCTGTCGGACCAGCGCAACTACTGGAAGTTCGGTTGGGATGCCGTCATGATCAACGACACGGCCTTTATCCGCAACCCCAACTATCACCAGGAGACCGACACCATCGACACGCTCGACTTTGATAAGATGACCGAGGTGGTGACGAGTGCTTATAAGGCGGTGACGGGAATGTAGGTGTCTCCTGTTTTTTGTTTCTCGTTGTTGCTCGTATGTCGTTTATAGAAGCAGCCACACCGGGAATGCTTATCAGAATATCAGTAAGTTTGTTGACCTTCAATATATGACCCTACTGGACCACATACTGGTGCTATCCAACAGCTTTGTGCCCGGCACAAAGTAAGGCGGCTCTTTGCCTTTGGATCTGTTTTGACTGACCGGTTTGATAGCAGCAGTGATGTGGATTTGGTTGTTGATTTTGAGCCGCAGGAAGTTAACCAGTATGCCGAGAACTACTTCAACTTCAAGTTTGCTTTGGAAGATACGTTAAGTCGCCCCATAGATCTTATAGAAGAAAAAGCAATAAGAAACCCTTATTTCAGAAGCGCTATTGAAACCAACCGCCGGCTTATCTATGGACATTGAACTGAAGACCTGGCTTTATGATATGCTGAACGCCATTCGTGAGATTGATACTTTCCTGGCCGACGTCTCAGGGTTCTCCGCTTACCAGCACGATATGAAGACCAAACGTGCAGTAGAACGAAATGTGGAAATCATTGGCGAAGCGATGGGCAGGATCCTGAAAAGGGATAACTCTATTCAGTTTTCTTACTCCAGAAGAATTGTAGATACCCGGAACCGGATCATACATGGCTACGATACAGTGTCGGATGAAATTATTTGGAGCATAGTAAGCACACATCTTCCCGTCTTGCGCAAGGAGATCTAACTGTTGCTTACTTAATATTCTCTCGACTGAAACGATGATTAAGGCACAAATAATCCCCTAAAGCCTGGAAGGGCTTTTTTGACGTCACTAGGTGAGCGATCGTACTAGCGGGTCTTCATCCAGGCACCCACCACGAGGCCCAGCAGGGCCGCTCCTACCAGCTGCAGCGTGTTGTTGGCCGGAATGAAGCGGGTGCCCTTATCGGTGATCTCGAACACGCCGCTGGCGCAGGCCCTCAGGCCACCCCCGCCGCCGGCACCGGCTTCCGGTCCTGCAGCCTTTTCCCCTTCGACAAGAGCCTGGCGGGCGCCTTTGTTGCCAAAGCCGCCGCCAAAGCCTTAGGCGACCCGGGCCACCGGGAGGATGGTCCTGCCGTCCCGTACAATGGGTTCGCCGTATACATTTTTTACCGAGGCACTCTGGCCCAGCCGGGTGGCTACGTTTTCTACGAAGTTTGCATTTTCCATAAATGACAATTAATCGGTTCAGCGTCCTCACAGGAAGGATGGGCTTTCGGGATGGATAGGGCGGAAAACTATGGGATCAGTTTAGGCGTGGGATAGCACAAAGGTCGTGAATTGTTATCTTTATCTAATATGAAACCATTACTTTCTGTACTGTTTTTTGCGTTCAGCCTGGTCTCCTGCGGGGTAGCCCACAAGGCGGCCACCACCACTTCCGAAGACGGCTATATTCTTTACAGGCAATCGGCGCCGGCAGTGGAACTCACCCTTTTGGGTGATTACCAGCTACATGGATTAAAGACGAAGTATTTCACCGACCTCCATAAGAAAGACCTGGAGTACTTTACCCGCCCGCTGCAAGGGCGCAGGCCTCAATTAATGTTTGCGGCCCACACCACGGTGCAGCCCTATTATTCGGCTGTGGGCGTACAGTACAATGGAGTTCCAGGTGACTCCGCCCTGCTGTTGGCTGCTGTAAAGGAAGAACTGCGGCAAAGCCTCCGGACAGGCTTTTCGGAACTGCCGCCGGTGACCACGGATTACGGGGTGGTGAGGGGAATAGTCTACCAGGTGAAAAACCCTGTCACCCAGCGCCATACAACCCACCGCGAATACTTCGTCCCTCATGAGGGCTACCTCCTGCGCCTCTTTTTCTGGACCTCGCTGCAAGACCCTCGCATCCTGGATATAGAGCCCTCTTTTATCCTGAAAAGGATGAAGTTTAGCGGTAGCTTATGAGCAAATTAGAGGCCTTTTGGTGCTCATTCGCGAATTGCGAACTCCTTTGTCTTGTGAAGGCCCGCGCGTGGTCCATTTACCGACCTCTCAAAATGAGTCCGTGATTCCATTCGGTCCTAACCACCGGCTGCCGGCTCAAAGCTCGCAGCTCGCAGCTTCTCTCCCCTACCAATTATGCATCTGGTCCTTGTTGATCCTGTCTGTTCCCACAATATCGCCCTTGTCCCAGTCGGGGCTGTAGGGCACAAAGAAGGCCAGCCAGATGGTGCGGGAGAGACGCATCAGCGGGGGCTGCAGGATGATCAGCAGGACCGCATTGATGCCGATCCACCAGAAGAAGCGCTTGTCCTGGAGCGAGAAGCCGATGGTGGCCCACCAGAGGAAGAAGGTGGCTACACTGATGAGCACCGCAAGGGTATAGCTCACCATGTTGGTGCCGTAGTAAAAGCCCGGCTCCATGTCGAGCGGCTGGCCGCACACGGGGCAGCGCTCGTGCATCTTCATAAAGCCCCTGAGATTATAAGTGTTTTTGAGCTGGTACATAGTGCCGCGGCGGCAGCGCGGGCATTTGTTCTGCAGGAGGCTGAGCAGGAAGGAAGGCTTGTGATCGGCCCTGGTTGCGCACATAACTACTGGTTTAATCTTTTAAGGAACGGTTTCCGGTCGGCACGGCCTGTTCCTGTTCTAAAAAATAATGAGCAGGCCTTAAATCCGGTGCAAAGGTACTGAACCGGGCGGCTGGCACCGCGGCCCGGCTTATGAGAAGTGCTTTCCTTCCAAAACCAGTGCCGCCCCAATTGTCCATCGGCAGCAACAGGTCTTCCACAATACAGCCCGGGCGTGGCTCGCAGCTCGCAGCTCAGAGCTCGCAGCTTCCCTCAAAGGCACAGTTTTTACTGTTCTTTCCGTAGCAGATTAACCTATAAAAGCACCTTCTTTATGGCTGACAACGATTTTAGCTGGACCAACCAGCCGGGGTTGCATCGCTGGGACCGGCGCCACATCGACCGCGGGACCCACTTTGATGAGGGGGAAGGCCAGGCCCATTACGGCTTTGGCCACCACCACGATCATGACGAACAGCGTCGCCGACACTGGGTGGCGCGCGACCGCGACTGGCGCGAAGACGAGTACGACCGCCGCCGCATGACCGGCGGGGCGCTGCAGGGCATCGCCCGCGGCTTCGACGACTGGTGGGACCGCGCGCGCGATAAGGTAAGCTCCTGGGTGGGCAGCGACCGTGACCGCGGACCGGAAGGTCCCCACCGCGGCAAAGGACCGCGCGGATATGTGCGCTCGGCCGAGCGCATCCAGGAAGATGTTTACGACCGCCTGAGCTATGACCCCCGGATCGACGCTTCTAATGTCGATATCAGGGTCGAGGGTTCCGAAGTGGTACTCTCCGGCACCGTGCGCTCGCGCGAGGAAAAGTACCGCGCCGAAGACCTGGTGGAGTCCATCTCCGGGGTGAGCAGCGTGCAGAACAACCTGCGGGTGGAGAAGGATATGGGACATGGTCCTCATCTGACGCGGGACCATAAGATCTGGTAGTAAAGGAATTAGGGATTTGGAATTAGGAGGAGAGAGGGAACACGGATCCTTATGATAGTTATGATCATCTCTGGTCATCAGGGTAATGAAGATCCGTGTTCCTTTTTTTCTATCTTTCCCTTCATGAAGCATAAACTCGAAGTGGTGCAGGGGGATATTACCCGCCTTGCTGTCGATGCCATTGTGAATGCGGCCAATACCTCGCTGATGGGCGGCGGGGGTGTGGATGGAGCCATTCACCGGGCCGGCGGGCCGGAAATCCTGGAAGCCTGCCGTGCCATCGTGGCCCGCCAGGGCGGCTGCCCCACGGGCGAGGCGGTGATCACCACTGCGGGTAGGCTGCCCGCCCGCTACGTGATCCACACCGTGGGGCCAGTATGGAGGGGTGGCAAAAATGGTGAGCGTGAACTGCTGGCTTCCTGCTACCGGCGCTCGCTGGAGCTGGCGGTGGCCAATGCCTGCCAGGTAGTGGCGTTCCCGAATATCAGCACCGGTGTGTATGGTTTTCCCAGGGAGGAAGCCGCCGGCATTGCGGTAAGCACCGTGGCTTCTTTTCTTCGAGCGGCTCTGGAAATAGAGAAGGTTGTGTTTGTGTGCTTTGATGCGGAGAATTTCGGGCTGGTGGAAGGGGCGTTGAGGAAGCTGGATTAAGGCGCCATTTCTTTTGCGTCGGCAGGGGTCCTCTATAAACATGTCGCTCCTGACGGAGCTCGGGTGGCCTTCGGCACCATCATTCCTACAAAGCACGAGCCCTTACCGGGGCTCAGAGATCCTGTGTCACAGGCATTTTTTACAGGCACTGGAGGGTGTAAGGTATTGCCCCTGCAGGGCAAGATTCCCTTGTGTGTTGGGTTGCTACCAAGCTTTGGCCCCTCCGGGGCCGGGGAGTCCTTCAGGCAGAACAACCTCCTTCCAACATCCAATCCCATTTACACATTTACTCATTCGCACATCTGCACATTGATCTTCGTGTTCCTTTGTGTTTTGGTGTCCTGGTGGTTCTCTGCCTAATTCCTAATCCCTATTCCGATAGCTATCGGAACCTAATTCCTCCCTGGAGGCCGTATTCTGGAAATTCATCAGGTGCTCGAACAGGTTCGTTTCCGTGGGGATCTGCAGCTTTTTGCGCAGGCGGTAGCGGCTGATCTCCACGCCGCGTATCGAGATGTTCATCAGCTGGGCGATCTCCTTGGTGGACAGGTTCATGCGCAGGTAGGCACACAGCTTCAGCTCGTTGGGTGTGAGTTTGGGGAAGTGCTCCTTCAGCGCCACGAGGAAGTCGCTGTGCACTTTATCGAAGTGGTGAGCAAACTGCTCCCAGTCTTCCTCCGTGCGGTCCTCCTCGCTGATGATGCGGATGATCTTCTTGAAATCCTCGCCCCCCTTTTCGACAGGAGCGGTCTTTTTGAGCTTCAGCAGTTCGTCCTTTACCTTGGTGAACATCTCTCCCTTTTGCACCAGGTGCATGGCGGCAGTGGCCAGTTCCTTGTTCTTGTGGTTGATCTCGGACTCCAGCTTTTCGTTGCGCAGCTTAATGATCTCCTTTTCGCTTTTTTCCATCTCCAGCTGGTGGAGGTATTGCAGGCGCTTCTGCTCTTCTTCGGCCTGCTGCAGCTGCTTTTCGTACTTGCGCTTCTGGGTGCGGTGCAGGCTATAGAGGCCGGCGCCGAAGAAAATCAGGTAAAGGGCGTAGGCCCAGTAGGTAAGGTACCAGGGCGGTAGCACCGTAAAGGTGTAGGCGCTCACTTCCGACTCATCGCCAAGGTTGTTGCGGGCCTTTACGTGGAAGGTGTAGGTGCCGGGCCACAGCTTGGTGTATTCCTTCTCGGTCTTGGCGCTCCATTCCGACCACTTGTGGTCAAAGCCTTCGAGGTAGATGCTGTACTCGATGTTGGCCTGCTGGCCATAGGCGGTGGCCGAGTAGTCGAAGTGGAACGAGTTCCAGTTGTGGCCGATGCT
>DASWYM010000482.1:0-9602 GCA_036404975.1 Chitinophagaceae bacterium | reverse complement strand
GTATTGATCCTGCTCGTTAGTCTTACAGTAACCACCGGGGCCCAGGGCCTGCTCGACAAGACCGTACCCATCAATGTATCGGGCCAACCGCTCGAACACGTACTGGAGATCCTGAGCAACCGTGGTAACTTTTACTTTTCTTACCACAGCAACATCATCAGGAAGGATAGTCTCGTGACGCTATGTGCCACCAATAAGTCCGTAAGGCAGATACTGGATATCCTGCTGCCCGATCATTACGAGTTTCGTGAAAGCGGCAACTATATCATCATCCGCAAAGCGCCCATTAAGGTGACAGTGGTAACCAAAAAGGCCGTAGCAGATGACCGCTTCTATACGGTGAGCGGTTATGTGCTGGACAACGATACCTATTACCAGTTGCCCAATGCCAGCATCTACGAGAAGAACCAACTGGTATCAGCCCTTAGCGACGACAAGGGCTACTTTAAGCTAAGGCTGAAGCATAAGACGCGCCGTGCTACACTTACGGTCAGCAAGGAATTCTACCAGGATACCTCCGTAGTGGTGGACCCCGGCTACAACCAACAGGTGACGGTTACCATCTCGCCCATCACGACCGGCACTATCTCTATCATCAGCCCTGAAGATTACCTGGCTCCCGAGCAGCTGACGGTGCGCGTGCAAAGGGATTCTTCCATTACCGAGTACACGTATACGAAGACTGACTCTAATATTGTGGAGCGTACCGGTATGGGCCGGTTCCTTCTTTCTTCGGCTCAGAAGATCCAGAGTCTTAACCTGAAGAACTTCTTTACCAACCGTCCTTTCCAGCTCTCGCTGACGCCGGGACTGAGCACCCAGGGCAAGATGAGCGGTCAGGTAGTGAACAACTTCTCGCTGAACGTCTTCGGTGGCTACACCGGCGGGGTCAATGGCCTGGAGCTGGGCGGCTTATTTAACATCAACAAAAAGTACGTGCAGTACCTGCAGGCCGCAGGGCTGTTCAATATAACAGGGGGCCATATGAATGGGGTACAGCTGGCCGGTATCAACAACACGGTGCTCGACCCGGTGAAAGGATTGCAGGCCGCCGGGGTAAACAACCTGGTGATCGGCAGTTTTGCCGGCCTGCAGGTAGGCGGCGTGTACAACCACGTATCCGACAGTGTGAAAGGATTGCAGGCCGCCGGGGTGGCCAACTTTGCCCGCCGCAAGGCCAGCGGGGTGCAGGTGGCCGGGGTCATCAACTTTGCCAACAAGGAAATGGCAGGCGTGCAGGTCAGCGGGGTATTCAACTATGCCAAGCGTCTTAAAGGCGTGCAGATCGGCCTGGTCAACATTGCCGACTCTTCGTCGGGGTACAGCATCGGCCTGATCAATATCGTGCTGAAAGGCTATCATAAGCTCTCCCTATCAACTGATGAATGGGTAGATATAAATGCTGCCTTCAAGACCGGCAACTCCCGGCTGTACAGTATTCTGAAGGCCGGTATGGATCTCGACTCCGCCCGTAAGGTCTACACCTTCGGTTATGGCCTGGGCAGCGAGTGGCGCCTGGGCAGAACGTTCTCCATTAACCCGGAAGTGACAGGGCAGTACCTGTACTTTGGCTCCTGGGATTATGCCAACCTGCTCGGGAAAGGACATCTCAACCTGAATATCCACCTGAATAAATGGGTGTCGCTCTTTGGGGGACCGGTCTTCAATGCTTACTATTCCAAACAGGATATCCGCTTTGCGGGCTTCAAGTCCAGCACGCCTCCAACGGGGTACCGCACTTTCGATTTAGGCACAAATGTTAAAGGATGGTTAGGATGGAACGCGGGCATCAATTTTTTCTAGGGGAGGCATAGGGGTAGGGTCCCGCCTGGTTGTTATACTGCAAAACCAACCAGCGATGAAGAATAGAAAGGACCAAACCGCACGACTGCTCCTGCGAAAGACACCCACCGTTTTGAGCACTTTACTGCAGCACAGCAATTATAAACTGCGAAATTGTTTACTGGCAACCCTGATGACTCTGGCCAGCTTTCAACCCAGCGTATTTGCACAGGTTTTAACCAACAGTAAAACAGAAACCCTGCCCACGCGGCCGCTGCGGGGCGTGGTCATCGACAATGTAGTACAGGCCCCAATAGAAGGAGCTACCGTAAGCATTCCCGCACTGGGCCTGACCACCCTTACCGACGCCGGCGGGACCTTCCGCTTTGCGGCAGTGCCCATCGGTGTGCAGCAGGTTGCCGTCTCACATATTAGCTACAGGGAAGTATTGCTCGAGAATATCAGTGTCATTTCCGGCAAAGAAACCGTATTAACTATAGCCGTGGAAAGCCGCTTCCAGGATGCTGAGGCCGTAGTGGTGCAGGCAAAGAGCAAGCGCAACCGCCCGCTCAACGATATGAGTGCCGTCAGTGCCCGCGCCTTTACGGTGGAAGAGACCCAGAAGTATGCCGCCGCCATTAATGACCCTTCCCGCATGGCGACCGCTTTCCCCGGCGTGATGGCTGCCGATGACGGCAACAACAACATCATTATCCGCGGCAACTCACCTACCGGCCTGCTGTGGCGCATGGAGGGCGTGGATATTCCCAACCCCAACCACTTCAGCAGCGCGGGCAGCAGTGGTGGTGGTATCTCTATCCTGAGCACACAGCTGCTCTCCAACTCCGACTTTATTACCGGGGCTTTTGCTTCCGAGTATGGTAATGCCTTAAGTGGCGTGTTCGACCTGAAGCTGCGCAAAGGCAACAACGAAAAGCGGGAGTACGCCCTGCAGGCCGGTGTATTGGGATTGAATGTGGCCGTGGAGGGACCCATCCGTTCCCTGCTGGGCGCCTCTTACCTGGTCAACTACCGCTACTCCACGCTGTCGCTGCTCAATAAGATGGGCATACCGCTGGAGGCCGGCTCAACCGACTTCCAGGACCTCTCGTATCATGTATATCTCCCCACCGCGAAAGCAGGCACGTTCTCACTCTTTGGCTTTGGGGGTCTGAGCTCCCAGGATATAAGGGCAGAAGAGGACTCTGCCAAGTGGGAGGGCCGTTGGGACCGCTACCACTCGGAGTTTGTATCCAACACCGGTGCGGCCGGCCTGACGCACAACATCCTGTTGGGCAGCCATACATTCCTGCGCTCGGCACTGGCGACTTCCTATAATAAGCTGGAGTCGGACTACCAATACCTCCGGGACGACTTCTCCACCCGGAACGACTATACCGACAGGTATATTACCCGCAAGACCACCCTGTCCTCTACCTTGAATCACAAGTTCTCGCCCCGCAGCGTAGTGCGAGGCGGTGCCATAGTAAGCCTCATCGGGTCGGACTACTACCAGAAGTCCAAGGAGAACGAGACGGCCCCCCTCCTGGAAGTGATCAATTCCAGGGGCAGTACCCAGACCCTGCAGGGCTTCGGCCAGTGGCAATACAAGCTCCGGGAGAACGTCACGCTTAATGGCGGCGTGCACTACCTGCGATTGGCTTATAACGGCTCTTCGGCCCTGGAGCCACGGGCTTCGCTAAAGTGGGAGGTGAATAAGAAGAATACCCTTTCGGTTGGTTATGGCGGCCACAGCCAGGTGCAGCCCCTGGGCGTCTATTTTGCCCGGGTGATAAAAGGGGATGGCAGCGTGGAACACCCCAACAGGGAACTCGACCTTACCCGGACACAACATGGTGTGCTGTCGTATCACCGTGTGTTGGGCCGTAACCTGGCGCTGAAGGCTGAAGCCTACTACCAGCACCTCTATGATGTACCGGTAGCTACCTCCGACACCAGCACATTCTCGTTGCTCAATGTGCAGGGCGACTATGTTACCGACCCACTGGTGAACAGGGGCAAGGGGCGGAACTATGGTATAGAGCTGTCGCTGGAAAAATACCTTGCCCACCAGTTCTATTATACGGCCAGCACTTCGTGGTACCAGTCGAAGTACACGGCTGCCGACGGGGTGGAGCGAAATACCCGCTTTAACGGCAACTATATTGTCAATTTTATTGGCGGCAAGGACTTCCTGTCGGCCAGCCGCCTGCGCACCTTTGGCATGAACCTCCGCCTGCTGTATGCCGGCGGACTACGCACCACACCAATCGACCTGGAGCGCTCCCTCAGCAACGGCTACGTCGTCTACCGTGAAAAAGAAGCCTATACGCAGCAGAATGAGCCCTATTTCCGTAGCGACCTGCGCCTCAGCCTGAAATGGAACCGCGCACGATTGACCAGTACCCTGTCGCTCGACATACAAAACATCACCAACCGCCTCAACGTGTACGGTCAGTTCTTTGACTCCGAAAAAGGAGAGGTGGTCACTACACGCCAGACCGGCCTGATACCGGTGCTCAACTACAAAGTGGAATTCTAAAACAATAACCTTATTAAAGAAGTAATTATGAAACAACTAAGCATCATCCTTCTGGGCCTGCTGGTCCTGACCTTTACCGCGTGTGAAAAAGTAAGAGGCGAAGGCCCTATCGTGACCGAACATAGGAACGTATCCGACTTCTCCGGCATAGACCTTCGCAGCGAAGCCGACCTCTATTACCGCGCAGGCCCGGACTATTCAGTAGTGGTCAGCGGACAGCAAAACGTTCTCGATGTGCTGGAAACCTATACCTCCGAGGGCAAGCTGGTCATCCGCTACCGCGGTGATGTGCGCGTGCGTTCTCACGACCGCCTCCACATACAGGTCACCGCTCCTGCCGTCAACAGGCTGAAGGTGAGGGGCAGCGGCGAGATCATGACCTCGGGACCCCTGAACCCTTCGCGCCTGGATATGGATGTGGATGGTTCGGGCGGCATCCGGGTGAGTGAACTGACCGCCAATCATCTTGATGCGGAAGTGATAGGCTCGGGCAGCGTCCGCGTGGCGGGCGGCACGGCCACTGAAGTGGAAACCCTGGTCAGCGGCTCGGGTGACATTGACCTGGCAGAGGTACAGGCCAGTGAAGCCACCACCGTAACCTCGGGCTCGGGCGATACCCGGCTTCGGGTCACCAGCCGGCTGAAGTCGACCATCTCCGGTTCGGGCAATGTGTATTACCGGGGCAGTCCTACCATCGAGACCCATATCTCCGGGTCGGGAAGGGTAGTAAAGCTTTAAGAAAAAGCGGTTATCCGCTAGTTCAGGCATCAGCGTCATTACCTTCCCGGTCTGCAAGGGGTGCTGACTGGGAAGGTTCCTTCCCCTGTTGAAGGTTTTTACGTATATTTCTTTCCAAATCACTACATAATGGGCAGCTGAACATATGGCCCCCATTTTGTGATACCTATACACCAAACAGTACAATAGCCCAAATGCCTGAACCCCGGCCAAGTCTGCAGAGCAAACGATACCTAAAGACCTTCCTCATTGCACTCGGGGTGTTGGTCCTGGCCATTACCGGCTTGCAGGTATGGTTCGTGCACAACGCCAAGGGCATCCTGAAAGATATCGTCACGGAACGCTCCCAGGGAAAAGTGAAGCTGGAACTCTCCCAGCTGACGTTCAACTTCTTTTCCAACAAGCTCCAGGTGCGGCAGGCCGACCTGCTGAGCGTGGACAGTACCACCAGCCCCACTACTTACCGCATCCAGTTTCGCCGCCTCTCCCTGCGCGTGGCTTCCTTTTGGCCCCTGCTGCTCAAAAAGCAGATGACCCTGGACTCCATCAAGCTCCTTGATCCCCGCATTGAAGTAACCCAGTGGCGCAAAGACACTTCGACGCGCTCCGATCGCGAGGACCTGTCTATTCCGCGTCAGATGGGGACCCTCTACAACTCGATGCTCGATGTGCTGGAGACCTTTGGCATCCGCCGCATCCAGGTTGCCAATGCCTCTGTCAGCCTCATTAACAAGATGAAGCCGGCCACCGCACCGGTGACCATCACGGGCATTTACTTTAACCTGGTGCGCACCCCCGAGCTGGTGGTCCGCCGCGATGAGTTCGTACAGGACAAGCAAACCCTCGATTTGCGTACCGACCACCAGGATATCGTGCTGCCGGGTGGGCGACACCGGCTTTCCTTCAAGAAGTTCAACCTGGAGCTCTTTCGCAAACGTATACAGCTGGACAGCTGCACGGTGACAGCCATTGCCACGGATAGCACCCGCAGCAGCTACGCCATCTTTTTCAATAAGCTGATGCTGGTGGGCGTGGACTTCAATGCTATGTACCGCTACAACCTTATACGCGCCGACTCGGTGTATTGTGAGAACCCCTTGTTCGATATTAACCTCTATGCAGGAGCACAGGGACCATCTAAAAAAGGGCGTCCCGATCCCGAGAAGATCGTGCAGGAGCTTACCGGCGACCTCGACCTGGCCTTCGTAGGGGTGAAGGACGCCGGCATCCATATCGATATTGCCGGCCGTAAAAGCCGGACCCTCTTTAATTCGAACAAGGACAACTTCGAGCTGCGCGGCCTGCGCATCAATGCTGACTCGTCCCAACCCGTGATGGTAGACCGCTTCGACATGCTGGTGCAGGACTACCGCCTCTATAACGAGGATAGCTCCGCGGCCTACTCCTTTGACAGCGTGCGCTTCGAGAACCGCAAGATCTCGCTGTCCAACTTCTCAGTCACTACCGAAACCAGCCGGCAGATGGTGCACAACTACCGCGATTTCAAGATCCCCTATTTCGTCCTTACCGGCATGGACTGGTACACCCTCATTTTCGAGCAAAGCCTGAAGGCGGAGGAAGCCCTCCTGGTCAACCCCGACATCCGCTATGTGAAGACGAAGAGTGCTCCGCGCCGCCGCACCAACTTTTTCGATGCCCTGCAAAGTGCCGACCGCCTGATGACACTCGATAAAGTGGCCGTGCTCAATGGGCGCATCTCCATGGAGCTGGGTCCTTCGGTTTCCGTCAGCCTGAACAACGTGGACATGAGCCTGCTGAGCAACCGCCTGCTTCAGTCGACCAATGACGTGGGCCTGCGTCGTGCCGTCGAGCGGCTTTCTTTCTCCGACGGCGTCGTGCAGTTCAAAGACATCACCGCCCGGTTCACCAATGCGAAGTACACAGGCCGCAACCTGTTGTACACGGAGCGCCTGGTGGTGGACAGCCGATCGGGCAAAATAGCTGCCGATGCCCGCAACGTTTACCTCGACAACCTGATCCTCGCGGAAGGCACTGACGGGATGGTGGTGGATGGGGTGCGATGGAGCGGTGCTAAGGTAGACATAGAGGCTGTCCCAGGCAACCGGGAGAGCCAGGGCAACTTCACCCTGCACAATATTGCCGCCAATAACACGGACCTGACCTTCTCCAGTGGACATACGAAGCTGCAGACTTTTGTGCAGGCACTGCAGTTCCACACGCTCGACAAGAAAGGCACAAGTCCACTGCGCATCGAGGGCCTCCGGCTGGCAGGCCGTGACCTCCGTTTCGGCAGCGGGCCTATGCAGCTGAGGGCCTCTTCCTACAACCTTGCCAGTGGGGAACTGTCCCGTCTCTCAGGACTGAAGCTCGAAAGAATAGACGGCGCCGATTCCCTGAGCGTGGCCACGCCGCGCCTTTCCTTTACTGCCGACATCAACAACCTGCTGGCTGGGGACCTGCACCTGCAACACCTGGCGGCCGAGTCGCCTGTGGTTCGCATGCGCCGTACGGTAAAGAGCGAAGAAGTAGCGCGTAAGCCCCTGGCCCTGCGTATCGACCGCGTGGCAGCCAGCGAGCCCGATATCCACATCATCAACCGTACCGGTGATTCAGCTACTGTCATCAGCCTGCCGCATTCCGAGGGCAGTGCCCTCACGGCTTCGGGACTGGTGATCGGCAAGGAAGGCCTGAAAGTAGGTTCCCTGTCTGCCAACACCACCTCGGCCACTTTTGCCAAAGCCAACGGAGAAGTGATCGGAGTGGAGAAGGGTGCGGTCGATTTCGAGTTTTCCAACCTGGAACTGGGACGCCGCGAGGGCCGGCCCTACTGGGGAGGCACCATCACCAAGCTGTCGGTACAAAGCCCCAATACGCTAACCTTCGGTAAGAGCGGCAATCGCCTGCTGATCGAGCAGGCCACGGTTGGTAATATTTCGCTGTCGTCGGAGTCGTTTACTTCCTTCGATCGCATGCTGCGCCTCAATGTGTCGGCCTGGCTGCGCACCGCCACCGGTCAGTACATCGACAGCACAACTACGTTGAAGTGGTACAACGCCGGTTACAACGCCGATAACAAAACCCTGAGCCTCGACTCGTTTACTTACCACCCCACCCAGTCCCGCGACACAGTCGTGGCCCGGGCACCCTACCAAACCGATTACATTACCTTCAAGTCAGGACCCGTCACGCTCACCGACTTTAACCTCGATGACTATAAACGCGACAGTGCCCTTATTGCCAATACCGTGACGATCGATAAGCCCGTTATTACCATCTACCGTGACAAGCTGCCGCCCCGCCTCACCGGGGTCATCAAGCCCCTGCCGGTGGATATGATCAAGCGGATTAAGTTGCCGCTGTCGCTGGGCAACGTAGTGATCATAGACGGTTCTCTGAGTTACACCGAGCGGCACCCCAAGACCAGGGCCGAAGGTACCATCGTGCTGAACAGCATGAGCGGTGTGCTGACCAACATCAAGAATCACGGCCACAGCGAAAAGGACTCCCTGTCGCTTACGCTAAGCGCTTTCCTGATGGACTCCGCCGAGCTGAATCTCCGGGTGCGCGAGTCGTATGTCGATTCGCTCGCAGGCTTTCTCATGACCCTGCGCGTAAAGCCCACTACGCTCACCTTCCTTAACCCGGTACTGGCTCCTCTGTCGAATGTGATCATCACGTCGGGCACTATCGACTCGCTGCAGCTGCGCGCCATCGGCCAGGAGAATCTTTCGCTAGGCGAGATGAACATGTTCTACCGCAACCTGCGCATCAGGCTCGTGAAAGATGGCGCCCCCACGCGCTCCTCCTTTACCGACAAGGTGGCCTCCTTCCTCGCCAACGCCCTGGTCATCCGCACCAATAACAACGGTAAGCCGGGCATCGTCTACTTCGAGCGCCTGCGCGACCGTTCCTTCTTCAACTACATCATCAAGATGACCTTCAGCGGCATGGCCACCTCCATCGGCGTGAAGAGCAACAAGAAATACATCCGCAACTATGTACGCGCCCTCAGGCAGCGCGCCCTGCCACCGATCGATTTCCTGCCGGAGTAACGGAATCGCACACGTGTAGGCTGTGAAGGGTCAATGGTGAAAACCACAACCATTCTTTCTGCCCTGTTGTGCGTAGTCTCCTGACTATGCACTGACTCATTACCAGGACCTTTCATAATCTGCAGCCCAGGTCCCCATCGGCCACAGATCCGCCAGGTCAAAGAACTAAAAAGAGAAGCTGCAAGCTGCTGGAAGAAAGAAGCTACAAGCTGCAAGCTCCAAGCCTCAAGTAAAACTTCCTAACTCCTTCGCTGCCCCTCTCTGACCGTCCTCTGGACAGGCAAAACCCGGCAGCTCTCTCATTTGCACATTTGCTAATTCTCACATTCGCTAATGTACTATTCCGGTAAGGCCATTTCCAAACCCCGGTTCCTTTTCTTCCCATCTTATCCCTTCTTTTCCCTTCTTTTCCCCTATTCCGCACCCGGAGGTCGCAAAGCATTCCTGCCTTCCCTCATTTCCACATTTGCACATCTGCACATTTCCTCATTTGCACATTTGCACCA
>DASWYM010000481.1:0-9181 GCA_036404975.1 Chitinophagaceae bacterium | reverse complement strand
ACCAGGCTGAAAACTCCGGGCAGCCTGGCCGGCAACGGGTATCGCCTTCGATCCTCCGCTGCCCGAAGAGCGGATCGGGAGTGCCCCGGGTGCGGAATGGGAAGGGCAGCGGAGCCCTCTTAGACCGTTTTGAGCTGAACTGACCGGGCAGGAGAAGTGGAGGCGTTGAGAAAGGATCCGGGTGGCTTTTTTGAAAGGCAGATTATCCAGGTACCGTTCTTAGAGGATCTTTACCAGGATCCGTGCGCTCCAGACCATAACAAGCACGCCCAACAGGATAAAGGACGTCTTTCGCGGCAGCTTGCCCGACAGGCGGGCGGCCAGCGGGGCGGCCACCAGCCCGCCCAGGATGAGGGCCACGATCACCTGCCAGTGGGTAATGCCCAGCAGGGTAAAAAAGGTAAACGCACTGGAAAGGGTCACAAAGAACTCGGTCAGGCTCACCGACCCGATCACGTATTTGGGATGACGGCCCCGGGTAATGAGGGTAGTGGTCACGATAGGCCCCCACCCCCCGCCGCCAAAGGAGTCCAGGAAACCGCCGAGCCCGGCCAGCAGGCGGTACTGCTTAAACTTCTTGGTGATTCTTTCGGGTCGGAAAGCAATAAGAAAGATGCGGATGCCCAGGATGCCGGTGTAGATGGCCATGGCCGGGCGGATCCAGTCCGCATGACTATTGCCGAACTTCGTTAAAAACACCGCCCCCAGCACCGCTCCTGCCACGCCGGGCAGGACCAGCACCTTAAAGAGCTTTTTATTGACGTTGCCGAACTTGTAGTGGCTATAGCCGGAAGCGCCGCTGGCAAACATTTCGGCCGTATGGATCGAGCCGCTGATAGCCGCCGGGCTTACACCCGCCGACAGCAGCACCGCAGCGCTGGTCACCCCGTACCCCATCCCCAGCGCCCCATCCACCAGTTGGGCCAGGAAGCCCGCCAGCACGATCCATCCGAAGTTGGGGTCCAGCGTAGCATACCAGCGCTCCATATCCAAGGCGATCTCACTGAGCGGCAGGTAGGAGAAGATAAAGTGACCCACAAGCATCAGCGCGAAGGCCGTGAGGGCGTAGGTAGCGCGTTTTTTCCAGCGCGCTTCTTTCAGCGCTCCTTCGTTTTCGACCAGCACCTGCGTGATCTCATTGAGCTGCCGCACCTTGCCGGCAAAGTCCCCGTTCAGGCGATTGCGGATCGTGTGGAGGTTGGCGATGACCCCGCCCAGTTCATCGGGCAGGGCATCCTGCAGCACTTCCTTCAGGCGCTTGGCGGCCGTGGGCGACTGTCCGTTGGTGGAGATCGCTACTTTCAGCGGCCCCTTGCTCACAATGGAGCCGAGGTAGAAATCGCACTGGTCGGGCGTATCGGCCACGTTGACCAGGATTCTTCGCGCCTTGGCGGCCTCCCGGATACGGCGACTGCTTTCTTTGCTGTTCACCGCCACCACCACCAGGTCACGTCCTTCGAGGTCCTCTTCTTCGAAAGGGCGCTCCATAAGCCGCAGGGTGGGCACAGCGGCCGCCAGCTTCCGCACTTCGTCGCACGCTTCGGTGGCCACTATATCGATGCGGGCCAGCGGCGCATTGGTCAGCATCGCCTGCAGCTTTTCCAGCCCTACTTTGCCGGCACCAACCAGCAGGGTATCGAGCTGCTCCAGTTTCAGGAAAACCGGGAACAGGGTATTACCTCCCTCCTGCACAATGGTCACGGTCTTGTGATTATGGGTGTTTACTTCCGACATAAATACGCTTAAGCTCCAATAATTTTCTCCCGCACCACGAAGTCGCCAAAGCTCTCACCGCTTAGCTTTTCCCGGCTGTACAACCCGAAGAGGCGGTCCAGCTCCTCCAGGATCACGGGCTCGTCGATGTTCTCCCGGAACAGCTTATTGAGCCGCAGGCCGTAGCGGTCGCCACCCAACTGTAGGTTGTAGCGCCCGTAGGCGGTGCCAATAAGGCCAATTTCCGCATTAGCCGAACGGGCACACCCATTGGGACAGCCCGTCATACGGATGGTGATACCCTCTCCCTCCAAACCGTGCTTGCCTAAGAGAGGCTCCAGCTTAGTGATCAACGTGGGCATATAGCGTTGCGCCTCCGCCAGTGCCAGCGGGCAGGTGTTATAGGCCACGCAGGCCAGCGCATTTTTTCGAATGGCCGATGCATTATCGGTATGCGCCAGCACACCGTACTTCTCCAGGATCGCATGAACGGCTTGCTGGTCTTCGGAGCGGATGTCGCTCAGGATTACGTTCTGGTTGGAAGTAAAGCGAAAGGCCGCCTTTCCGGTTTGGGCCACTTCTAATAGCGCCGTTTTCAGGAGCAGCTTTTCATCGTCCAGCACCCGGCCGTTCTCGACAAAGACCGTGTAATGCCACAGGTCTTCGCCGGCCCTCTCCCATCCGTAGAGGTCGCTGCGCTGGCTGAACTCGAAAGGCCGCGGCTCTTCCAGTGTAAAACCGGAGCGCTTCTCCACCTCCCTGCGGAAGGCCTCCGCCCCGTATTGATCTACGGTATACTTAAGGCGGGCCTTTTTGCGGTCGCTGCGGTTGCCCCAGTCGCGCTGCACGGTCAGCACCTCGTAAATGGCCCTGAGAGTTTTTTCCTCTCCTGCGGTAAAGCCGATGACGGTGGCCAGGCGGGCATAGTGCTCGGGGTTGCCGTGCGTGCTTGACAGGCCGCCACCGATAGCGATGTTGAAGCCTTTCAGCTCGCCGTCTTCAATGATGGCAATCAGGCCAAGGTCATTGGTCAGCACATCCACCTCGTTGTTGGGCGGGATACCAATGCCGATCTTGAACTTGCGCGGCAGGTAGCGATCCTCGTACAGCGGGTCCTCTTCCTCTTTTTTATCCAATATCTTTTCCTCGTCGAGCCATATCTCGTAATAAGCTCTTGTCTTGGGTTTCAGAAGGGTGCTGATCTTATCGGCATAAGCAAAGACCTGTGCGTGCGCAGGCGACAGGCTGGGGTGCGAGGCGCAAGCCACATTCCGGTTAATATCGCCACAGGTGGCAATGGAGTCCAGCTTTGCCCGGTTAAACGCCTGGATGGTAGGCCGCACGTGGTGCTTCAGCAGCCCGTGCAGCTGCAGGGTCTGGCGCGTGGTGATCTTGATCACGCCGGTAGAATAGTCGCCGGCAATATGATGGGTGGCAATCCATTGTTCGGGAGTCAGGTAGCCGCCCGGCAGGCGCAGGCGGATCATGAACGAATAAAGGCGTTCCAGCTTTTTGGCCGCGCGCTCGTCGCGGCGGTCGCGGTCGTCCTGCTGGTACATGCCGTGAAACTTTATTAACTGCTGGTCGTCATCGGCGATAGCACCCGAGAGCTCGTTGCTGATCCCTTCGGGTATACCGCCCCTGAGGCCGTCACTTTTTCTTTTTATATGCTCTACCGAGGAGAGGTTGGTTCCTTCTGCCATGTTCTTTATGGGGTCTTAGTTTGAGATGAATGTTTTTACGGGCATATGCCCTTATTAGTTGATCAATACACGTCCTTCAGGTAACGCCCTTCTTCTTTCAGGGCCTCGAGCCACACAACAGCCTCTTCCGCGGTCTTGCCGCCCTGCAGGTGCGCCACTTGCAGAAGAGTGGCTTCCACGTCTACGCTCATGGGCTCTTTGGCACCGCAGACATAAAGCGAGGCACCTCCCTGCAGCCACTCCCACACGTCGGCCGCATGCTCCAGGATGCGGTGCTGCACATAGATTTTCTCCTGCTGGTCGCGCGAGAAGGCCGTGTTCACACGGGTAAGCACCCCGGTCTGGAACCAGTTCTGGATCTCGGTCTGGTAGAGGAAGTCGGCAGTAAAGTGGCGGTCGCCAAAGAACAGCCAGTTGCGGCCCGTGGCTCCAGTAGCGTCGCGGTGCGCCAGGAAGGAGCGGAAAGGCGCAATGCCGGTGCCGGGCCCGATCATGATCACGTCGCGGTCGTCGGCGGGAAGGCGGAACTGGTGGTTCCTGTGGATATAGAATTCAAGGACGCTGTCTTCGGGCAGGCAGCTAAAGAAGTCGGAGCACAGGCCGTAGCGCACTTCGTCGCCCACCCGGAAGGTATCGCGGGCCACAGTGAGGTGCACCTCCCCGCTGTGGGCTTCGGGCGAGGAAGAAATGGAATACAGGCGCGGCGCCAGGGGCTCCAGCAAAGACACGAGGTCGGCAATGCTTACGCCCTCTTTCAGTGGATAAATACGAAGCAGGTCGGTGAGCGCGATGGGTGCTTCCGGTATGTCCTGTCCCACCAGGGCTGCGTAATTCCTAACCACCCTTGCCGGCAGGCAGGAAATGTTCAACTTTTTCTGCAGGAGCGTAACCAGGGGCGTTTCTTCATCTTTATAAGGAATCGCCATAGCTCCATCGGCACCCGTAAGCGCCAGCACCGCGTCAACCACGCTTTGCGGGTTCCGGGGAATAATTCCGAGGGCATCGCCGGGCTCGTAGTCAATGCCATCAGCCGCAAGCTCAATGTGATGGGTCTGCTTGCCCGAGCCGCGGTCGTTCAGGTTTACGTTGGCCAGCACGGTACCGGTATAGAGCTTTTTGCCTGTAACTTTTTTAGGAACTGCCACCTGTGGCGCCGGCACTGCCGGGCCAGAAGCGGTCAGCCTGGAAAGGACCTCTTCGAACCATTGGCGGGCGTCTTCTTCATAGTCGGTATCGCACTTCTTCAGGTCCACCAGCCGCTGCCCACCCATCTTGTTCAGCTGAACGTCCACGTCTTCTCCGGCCTTGCAGAAGAGCGGGTAGGACGTATCGCCGAGGGCCAGCACCCCGTACTTGAGGTTCTGCAGCTTAAAGCCGTTGGCGTGGATGTGGTCGTAAAACTTACGCGCGGCGGAGGGCGGCTCTCCTTCGCCATGGGTGCTCACCACCGTGAGGAAATATTCTTCTTTGGCCAGGTCGCCGAGGCGGTACTGGTCCAGGCCCACCAGCTTGACAGGCACGCCTTCTTTTTTAGCAGCGGCCGCGAAGCCGGTAGCCAGCTTTTTGGAAGTGCCTGTTTCGGTGCCATAGGCAATGGTGATCTTGGGCAGGGCCTTCTTTTCGGGCTCCGCCTCTTTAGGCTGTCCACCGGAGGCCACGAGGCCGGATAAATAACCACTAAGCCAGATCAGTTCTTCTTTGACGGAGCCTGCCACCAGGTCCTCCACGATCTTCATTTTTGCAGGTGCTAACATGTACCTTGTTTTATGCCGTTAATGATATAGATGCCGGTTCTTCGCGGTGAGCCACCAGGCGCCCCTCCACCGGTTTGAAATACTCTTCGGTAATCCTGCTATTCTCCAGCCAGCCAAACTGCTGGTGCAGGGCCACCACCTTACCAATGATCACCAGGGAAGGCGAGGCCAGGCGGCGTTCCCCAAACAGGGCTGCGAAGTCGTAAAGACTGCCCACCTGCACGCGCTGGCAGGGCGTGGTGGCCTGTTCTACTACGGCCAGCAGCTTCTCCGGGTCGATGTTATTCGCCGTCAGCTTCTCCACCACAGCGGGAAGCGTTTCGGCCGACATGTAAAACACGAGCGTATCCTCGGTACGGGCCAGCTCTTTCCAGTACTCCTCCGTCACCACATCGGATTTATAGTAGGTGAGAAAGCGCACAGCAGTAGAATGGTTCCGCGCCGTCAGGGGGATACCGCTATAAGCAGCCGCACCCAGAGCGGCGGTCACTCCCGGCACGATCTCGTAGGGGATGCCCCGCTCAACCAGCACTTGCAGCTCGTCGAGTATATTGGAAAAGATGGAGACGTCACCGCCCTTGAGGCGCACCACCAGGCGGCCTTCTTCGGCATAACGCACCATCAGCTCGTTGATGGTGGCCTGCGGGGTGGAAGCACCGCGGCGGCACTGCTTGCCCACGGCGATCACTTCAGTACCGGGGGCTACGAAGTCTTCCAGGATGCGGGCACTGACCAGCCGGTCGGTGAGCACTACGTCGGCCTTTTGCAGCCAGCGGGCAGCTTTGACCGTCAGTAGGTCGGGATCGCCGGGCCCCGCCCCTACCAGGATTACTTTACCTTTTGTTGTGTGTTGTTGCATCAGCGCTATTTAAGAGGATACTATTTACGTTGTATTGATTTCTTTTGGTGTTACTGGATCATGCAGGCCCCTACGGTGACCAGGCTCGTCTGGTCGACCAGGATGGCGCCGCCATTGGAGCGCAACCGGCTGTACGGATCAAAGGCCAAGGGCTCCGATGTCTTGATCGTAGCCCGTACCACGTCGTTCAACGTAGCACTTGCCGGGGCATCATTATGAGCAAGCGTGTTCACATCGAGGCGATAGGCGATATCGCGCACCACGGCTTTTACCGTGCGGCTGTTGTGCTGCAGAAGGTAGCGGTTCCCCACGGACAGCGGCTTGCTGTCCATCCAGCAGAGCAGCACATCAAACTCGCTGTCCAGGGAAGGCTCGCTGCCGGCCCTTACGATCACATCACCACGGCTTACATCGAGGTCGTCCTCGAGGTGCAGCACAACACTCTGGTGCGCAAACGCTTCCTCCACTTCACGTCCGTCCTTTTCCAGGCGGAGTATCCTGCTCTTCAGGCCCGAGGGCAGCACCACCACCTCATCGCCTTTGCAGTAAATACCGCTGGAGATACGGCCGGCATAGCCCCTGTAGTCGTGCAGGTCTTCGGTTTGCGGGCGGATAACGTACTGCACGGGGAAGCGCGCATCAGTCAGGTTCACATCGTTCTCTACGTGTATGTTTTCCAGCACGGTAAGCAGGGGCTCCCCCTTGTACCAGGACAGCTGCTCCGAGCGCTCCACAATGTTGTCGCCCTTCAGCGCACTCATGGGGATATAGGTGACATCGGGCAGGCCCAGGGTCTTTGCCACGGCGGCATAATCGGCCACGATGCGGTTAAAGGTTTCCTGCGCATAGCCTACCAGGTCCATTTTATTGATGGCCACAATCACGTGCGGGATCTTTAAGAGCGAAGCAATAATAGAGTGGCGGCGCGTTTGCTCCACCACGCCGGTACGGGCATCCACCAGGATAATGATGCACTCCGAATTGGAAGCCCCTGTCACCATGTTACGGGTGTACTGAATGTGCCCCGGTGCATCGGCAATAATAAACTTGCGTTTGGGCGTAGCGAAGTATTTATAGGCCACATCAATGGTGATCCCCTGCTCGCGCTCGGCGCGCAGGCCATCGGTCAACAAGGCCAGGTCTATCTCGCCGTCTTCCTTGTTGCGGCTTTGCCTTTCCAGCGCCTCCAGCTGGTCGGCCAGGATGCTCTTGCTGTCGTAGAGCAACCGGCCAATGAGGGTACTCTTGCCATCATCCACGCTGCCGGCTGTTATAAAACGAAGTATATCCACTGTAGTTAAGAGTTTTGAGTTTGTATTTTATAATTGTTTGCATCTTGGGAGGATCTCCTAATCCCTATCCCGATAGCTATCGGGACCCAATCCCTAATTCCTCCTCCTAGAAGTACCCATCCTTCTTCCGGTCTTCCATCGCCGCTTCCGACACCTTGTCATCGATGCGGGTCTCGCCTCTCTCGCTGGTGCGCGTAGCGGCGATCTCCCGGATGATATCGTCGATGTGGGTCGCGTTGCTTTCCACCGCCGCCGTGCAGGTCATATCGCCCACAGTGCGGTACCGCACCCGCTTGCTGTGTACCGTGTCGGTCTCGTCCACACGGATAAAGCGGGATACGGCCACCCACTGGCCTTCGTGCCCGATGACGTCCCGCTGGTGGGAAAAATAGATGGAGGGCAACTCTATGTTTTCACGGCGTATATAGTTCCATACGTCCAGCTCGGTCCAGTTGGAGATGGGAAACACCCGCACGTTCTCGCCTTTGCGGATCTTGCCGTTATAAGTATTCCACAGCTCCGGGCGCTGACGCTTCGGGTCCCACTGCCCGAACTCGTCGCGCACCGAGAAGACCCGCTCTTTGGCGCGGGCCTTTTCTTCGTCGCGGCGGGCACCGCCGATGCAGCAGTCAAACACGAACTCTTCGATCGTATCGAGGAGGGTAAAGGTTTGCAGCGCATTGCGGCTGGCGAACTTGCCGCCCGGCTCGGTAAGCCCCTTAGCCTTGATCGTGTCTTCCACCCTACGAACGATCAGCTTTTCGCCGATCTGGCGGGCAAGGTTGTCCCTGAAGTGGAGGGCCTCGGGAAAGTTATGGCCGGTGTCGATGTGCACGAGCGGAAAGGGAAACTTCCCGGGGCGGAAGGCCTTGAGGGCCAGGTGCACCAGGACAATAGAGTCCTTACCGCCGCTAAAGAGCAAAGCGGGCCGCTCGAATTGCCCCGCCACTTCGCGGAATATGTGAATGGATTCAGCTTCCAGCTGGTCCAGGTAATCTAACTGGTATTTGCTCATGGTCACACGTGTTGTTTTCGTTTATTACAAGGACGAGGATACCCTCTCAGGCCTTCCAGCGCAAAAACGACTGAACGTCTTTAGGCGGGGAGTCCCGGCAAGCAATCGGAATGAAATGAATGTTCGGAAAAGGTGGAACGAGAGGAACGGAATGAATTACCAGCAACAATAACAGCAACAGCCACTCATCCTCTCCGAAGAGATGGCGACGACGGGTAAACCGGTACTGCTGAGTGGTGTGTTTGTATTTTTCATGTTTGCTTTTTAAGTGATTGAATTGGCTTCAACCCCTTACCAAGAACTTACCAGCAGCAACGCTCCCGTATAGCAGTCACTATACGGAAAACACTCCTGATAAGCCAGATGTGCTTTCGTCATTTTATAAACGGAGCATCCAACTTATCTACCACGCCTCCGCTCCCGGGAGCGTAAGGGTGATGGATTTAGCACCATTTCCCAATACTGCGGGGTGGTTGCTAAGGCTTCAACGGGCCATTTCCCTCTGCCTTTCTTGATAAGCGATCGTAAGAACTGGCATAAAGATATGGGGATTTTCCAAAAGTCTACAAATGTTGTAGACTTTTATTTCTATTCCCCTTTAGGGAGCAGGAACAAGGGGGCTCATTTTCTTTCTATACGGGACAGGAGCGGGTTCTGGAGTAAGCCTGGGCAGATTTCGGGTCGCCCCGTCATTTGACCTATTTCACAGCCTTACGGCGGGAGAAGAACTTCTTCAGCCAGGCGCGGAGGTTGCGGGTGGGCTTCCCACCCTGGTCGCCGATAAGGTAGCCGTAGTGCTCCAGGCCGGGCACATGGTCAAAGATGATCTTGGCGATGCTCAGCAT
>DASWYM010000480.1:0-4937 GCA_036404975.1 Chitinophagaceae bacterium | reverse complement strand
CTCCCTGGGTGCCCCGGCAGTTTCAGTGGTTTCCGCAGCTTCGGCTACGGCAGCCGTATCGGGTGCACCGGCCTGGGCGGCTGCGGCAAGCGTGTCGGCAACGAGGTTAGTACCGGGTGGAACGACTTTGTTATCGGCAGTGGAAACCAGGATGGTATCGCGGTGAATATCCATGCCTTTGGCTATAGAGTCCAGGGTCAGCGAGTCGGCTTTGAAGCGAATGACCGTGTCCACAGTGGCCTTGCGCGTGGTATCCACCATCTTGGCGGAAAGGTCATCGCCCTTACGGATCACCGAATTGTTATCGTTTTTCAATCGGCCGCTGAACAGGGCGTCCTTCAGCGACTGGGCATCGGCCAATACGGAGCAAAGCAACAACAGGATCAATATCCCCTTTTTCATGGTGTAAAGGTTTATCGGTAAGTTAAGAAGAAAACAGTAAGGTGTACCTTAAGAAAGCTATAAACGAAAACCCCTGGGCTTATATTGCCCTGTAGCGCAATGCCTTAGAACTCCAGCCGCCATACCCCGGCGCTCAATACACCGTTCACCTTCCCGCCTGCCACGTAGAGGGCATTGTTCGCCGAAACGATCGAAGCGCCCTCCACAGCAAAGGGCAGCACTCCTACCGACCAGGTATTGGTCGCGGTGTCGTAGATATCGAACTTGTTCTTTTCCCTTCCCTGGCCGGTAAAGAACACTATAAAACTGCCTTTGGCCACGGCCGTTAAAAAGGCATTGGGCTGGAACAGGCACCCAAAGGTGGAAGTGCCCGTTGCGGGGTTCATGATCTCCACCTCGTCGGTAAACGGCTCCGGGCCGTGGCGCACCACTCCGCCGGCCCAGTACAGCTTATCGCTCACACCAATACCGGCCCCGTAGCCCCGGGGCTGGCGAAGCGCTGCCAGCGACCAGTTGCCGGTGGTAGCATCATAAATGTTGATCGTAGAAGAATAAGAGCCCCCACCCCTGGAATACCAGTCGCTGGCCTCCCCGGCCAGGTAGATCTTATCGCCCAGGACAGCCGTAGCGATGCCCACGGTGCCCGTGCCGGTACGGTCCGTCAGCGTGGTGGCCGACCAGCTGCCGGTGCGCTCGTCCCAGATATCTACCTGGTTCCTGTAGACCGACAAGTACTGGAGCCCGCCGGCAAAGAGGGCCTTGCCACCCGCCGCGGCCCCCACCATAGAAAAACGGCCGGCAGACAGCCCCGCGGTGGTCCACCTGTTGGTGGCCGCATCATACATATCCACGAAGGTGGAACCGGTATTGCCCACCGTTCCTCCCGCGACCAATATCTTGTTGCCCACCACGGCGGTGGCCATACCTGAGCCCGGCACCGACAGCTCAGCAGTTCTCCATGAGCCGCTGGCAATAGTCAGTATATCAACCCTTCTCGATTTGGTGGCGGGGGTGCCTACCCACCCACCGGCAAAAAGGAGCTTACCGCCTGCAGCCGCCACGGCCAGGTCATTACGGGCCTGGGAGAGCTGGCCCACCGCCACCAGGCGCGCTTGCACCAGGGGCCGGTTGCGGGGGTTGCAGGCACCCGTGTTGGTCGCCGGGTCAGCCTGCACGGTCACCGCTACCGTATCCTTTGCCGTCAGCCCTCCGTTATCGGTAACGGTCAGCTCGAACCGGTACACGCCCGGGAAAAGGTTCCCAACGCCTGTGAGCGCTGCCGCGGGATTATCGATCCCAAAGGACGAAGGCCCTTCTATTTTGCTCCACCGGTAAGCTGCGATGGTTCCATCGGGGTCAAAAGAAGTCCGGCCGTCGAGCGTAGTAGTATTGACCGGCAGCGTGAGGGTCGTATCGGCCCCCGCCCGGGCCACCGGGGGAAGATTAGTGCCGTTGTCCCGCTGCACGCGCACCTGCACCGTATCGCGCCCCTGTGCGCCCTTATCATCGGTCACCGTCAGTTCAAAGAAGTGCACCCCCTCGGCCAGGGAGCGGGCGATGGTTTTGGCAGCGAATGGCTGCGCAAGGGCTGAAGCCGGTCCACCCACGGACCGCCACTGATAGGCCACCACCACACCATCGGGATCCGAGGAAGCGCTGCCGTCGAGCAGTACACTGTCGCGGGGCAGCACCGCCACCCCATCGGCACCGGCCACAGCTCTTGGTGGTTGGTTGCCGTCGCGCGCGCAGCCCTCGCAGGAGCGGTCCTTCCGGCAGGCCACCCCGCCAAGTACAGCCATACCGGCCAGCAACAGGAATATGATCAGCCCCGCTTTCACGAATGATAAAACAGTCTTACAGTTCACCTTTCGGACACTCCCCGGTTTAAGTATTAACGTACAGCCATACAGGAAAGTTCCCCCGGCGGCGGTTTCCCTACACCGCACCAAGGGCAGCATACCCTATAAAGCTACTCATAAAATGCAAACCCTTTTCCTGGTGCCTGTCCCCGCATAATCCGCCTAATTCCTAATCCCCATTCCGATAGCTATCGGAACCTAATCCCTTCCCTCCCCACCGGGGGTTGTCCCGAGTATGTCCCGAGTTTGAGCCGAGTTTGTCCCGAGTATAATCCGAGTCCCATAGACTCGGGACTGACTCAGAAGAAACTCCTGTCAAACCCGGGGTAAGCTCCGCACAGTCACGAATGACCAAATGACCCATTGACCCAATGACCCCGCCCTCCCAATCCCTACTCCCTTATCCCTTATCCCTCCCTACGTCATCCCCTTTACCTGACAGCCATCATTGTATGCCCCCGGCCCCTCGTCTACTTTTGGTTGCCACCCTGTGTGGAATGCCCCAACAATTTAAACCATTCACTATGCTATCTCCCACCGTCTTCTGCCCGGTGCGCACCCAATGGACCGACACCCGCACCTGGCTTTTCGTACTCCTCTTTGCCGGCGGCAACCTGATGCTGCCGCAGCTGACGCACTACATCCCCTCCGGCGGGAAGATCTTCCTGCCGATCTACTTCTTCACCCTCATTGGGGCCTATAAGTTCGGGCCACGCGTAGGGCTGGCCACCGCGGTGCTCTCCCCGGTGCTCAATGCCGCGCTGTTTGGCATGCCGCCCATGGCCGTACTGCCCATCATCCTGGTAAAGTCCACCCTGCTGGCGGTGATCGCCTCCTACGTAGCTTCCCATAAAAAGCTTTCCCTCGGGCACGTGCTGGCGGTGGTGCTGGGCTACCAGGTCACCGGCTCCGCCATCGAGTGGATACTGGATGGTTCCTTCGCGGCAGCCACCGGAGATTTTACGATCGGTATTCCCGGCATGCTCATCCAGGTATTTGGCGGCTGGGCCCTCCTTAAAAAGCTGGCGACCTATGAACACTAAAACCTGGAGCGAAGTAGCCGACCGCATCCGGCAGCTGGACTTTGAAGAATCGTTCGATGTGATTGTGGCCATTGCCAACGGCGGTATTATCCCGGCCGCCCTGCTGAACCAGCGCCTGCAGCTGCCTATCGAACTGCTGAAGCTCTCCTACCGCGATGCGCACCAGCAGCCTATGTACGATGTGCCGCGGCTGGTGGCCGAGAAGAGCTTCAAGGTCAGGGGAAAGACCGTATTGCTGGTGGAAGACCGGGTGAAGACGGGCGCCACCTTGCAATTGGCTAAAGAGCTGCTCCAGGGAGAGGCGGCCCTGGTGAAAACCTTTGCTGTCAACGGCAAGGCCGACTACGCCCTGTGGGACGAACCCTGCTTCTCTTTCCCCTGGATCTTATAACGTGGGCTGACGGGTTCCCCAACCGGAGCCTCCAGCTATACTTAAAAGAATAAACCCTCAACAAATGAAAAGAAGATATTTCCTCAAAGCCGTAGCCCTCACCGGCATCGCTTCCACCTTACGCTTTTCCGAAGGGCTGGAGATCATGGCCCAGAGCGCCAAAGACTACGACCTGGTGGCCGTGCTGGGCGGTGAGCCTGCTCTTATGTTCAAAAAGGCGATCACTGAAATTGGTGGGATGGGCCGCTTTGTGAAGAAGGGACAGAAAGTGGTGGTCAAGCCCAATATCGGTTGGGACCGCAGCCCCGAGCTGGCGGCTAATACCAACCCCGAGCTGGTGAGCGCCATCATCCGCGAATGTTTTGCCGTGGGCGCCCGCGAGGTGGTGGTGTTTGACCATACCTGCGACGACTGGCGCAAGTGCTACCAGAACAGCGGTATCGACGAGGCCGTAAAGAAAGCCGGGGGCAAGATGATGCCCGCCCACGAAGAATCGTATTACCGCGAGGTAAAACTGCCGCAGGGCGTTAACCTCAAAAGCACCAAGATCCACCAGGCCATCCTGGACTGCGACGTGTGGATCAACGTACCGGTACTGAAGATGCACGGCGGGGCACGGATGTCGGTATCGCTCAAGAACCTCATGGGCATTGTGTGGGACCGCCGCTACTTCCACAGCCACGACCTGCAGCAGTGCATTGCCGACTGCAACACCCTGTCCAAGAAGGCCGTGCTCAACATCGTGGACGCTTACCGGGTGATCAAGGCCCACGGCCCGCAGGGACGCTCCGAAGCCGACGTGGCCCTGGCCAAGGGATTGTTCATCTCTACCGACACCGTAGCGGTGGATACGGCCGCCATCAGGTTCTATAACCAGATCGCGGCAATGGACCTGGCGGCGGTAGAGCACGTAGGCAAGGCCGAAGCCCTCAGGGTGGGCACCACGCACCTGGAGAACCTTAGTGTGAAACGGATCAAAATCTGACGCCTGTGTTGAAGAAGACCCGGGTGGCGGTGTCGCTCCTCTTTTTTAGCGTCCTCACCCTTTACTTTTTGGACTTTGCGGAGCTATTGCCGCGCTCCCTGCACTGGCTCACCCGCGTGCAGCTGGTGCCGGCATTGCTGGCGCTGAACGGGGTGGTGCTGTGTGGCCTGGCATTAATCACCCTGTTGCTGGGCCGGGTCTATTGCTCTTCACTTTGTCCCATGGGCGTGTTCCAGGACGTAGTGGACTGGATCGCC
>DASWYM010000479.1:0-6121 GCA_036404975.1 Chitinophagaceae bacterium | reverse complement strand
CCGAAAAGAACACCGCCAGGCCATCATCAATAGGCTGTACATTTATTCTGCCCCACTTTTGCAGCGGCCAGTAATACTCTTCAAAATTAGCCGATGCACGTGATTCCATCGCCAGAGTGTACTCATCATAATATTTGGTGTTAATGGCTTCAGGAAACAGTTTCCAAAGGTTCTTGCCCAATACCAGCTCCCGGTTAATCCCAAAAATGCTTTCGGCCTGGGCATTCCAGTACATCACCTTCCAATTCCGGTCAAGGAGGTAGAAGCCAACTGGCATAGCTTCAAGTGTTTTTATCAAACGGGAATACAAATACTTCCATTGCACCGGCACTGTATCAGCCTTAGGTACAATGATAATCTCAACCCGGGCTTCCAGACCACCCACTACTATGGGGTAAGAGCATGTTTGGGCTATTTTAATTCCCGAGAGCGTGTTAAACCTGGAGGTCCGGCTGGGCACAGTTCTCCTCTCATTAAGTTCTGCTATAAACTCTTGTTTATCCTTTGCAGCACGCAGATCCAATCCGGTAAGCTTTACCAACTCAGTTTTTGGCTGCTGAAAAAACTGTACAGCCGCTTCATTCGCATCCAGCAGCAAATAATCGGTTGAATAAATAAGAACCGGCTGCGGGCAGTTGGTAAATAGAAAGAATGGATTATCGGAATCGGAACTCATTAGTACAGCGCCTGCTTATACGAAAAATCGGTGTGTAAGGTTCCAAAAGTAACGAGGGTACCTTTATTTAATTAACCTTTTATTTATTTCTCTAATTGTTAATTTACAGAAGTAGTATCGCCTTTACACGTACTTCAGGTCAAGCTAATGATGACTGTAAGGGAGATGGATGCCCCTTGTGGCACCAAAAAACCATACCTAACCCCGGCCGCCACCCTGCCGTCATCCCCGAGCAAATCGGGGATCCCCTTCATACCCGGAACCTGAGTTTGTACATTATTAGCCACTGCTTGACTTTTTTCTCATAATGGATGCGGTATTTAAGGATTAAGCCTCACCCCAGCCCTCTCCAAAGGAGAGGGAGCAGTACTGATAGAAGGAGCAAGGAACAAGGATAAAGGAACAAGGATGCGAGCCTTGGCTAACCGCCAGTACTTGAATACGCTGAACTGCATTCGGCAGATGGTTTTCCCAGACAGCGGTTACCTTTTCCGTCATTTCGGCGACCGAACGGCCGCTGCAGGAGGGGGAGGAGACCTGCCTGCCGCAGGCAGGAAGCCCGTACAGACGTGCACAAACTGTGTTCTGGCACGGGCTCGTTCTTTTACACCAGTCGGTCCGGGATTCCTGCCCGTCCGGCAGGCGGGTCTCCCTGCGGTCGAAATGACGGTGAGGGGGGAGGCTTTCCGGTCTTCGGTTAGAACAAGAGCAAGGAACAAGGATAAAAGAACAAGGATCCGATCCAGCACTTAACCGTTCATACTTGAATGTACAAGAAGGAATCCAGTGACCGATAATGGCTGTAACCACATTGCAGATCCGTTGCGACTGGCGCCGGGCTTTCCGGCAGTGCCTGTAAAGTTTGTCATCAGAAGTAAGGCAGAGCGGTGGGAAAGGGCCTTGGCTGGTTTTCCAGGGCAGGCTGTGGGCGGAGAAAATCAGGCGCAGCCCGTGCTGATGACAAACGTGGGCGGACAGGAGCCGGGCACCTTTGGAAAGCCCTTGATGTTAACAACCGGTTTTTATTGTTTTTTAAAGGCGTTGTTGCTCTCGCCTCAGGGCTCGGGTTTGGACACTTTTCCATCAAGGGAAAAGGGTCTAGGCCACGCCCCGGCTATGAGGGGCATAGAACAAAAGTCAACCCAAAAACCTTTCAACCGAGCTTAAAGGAGCAAGGATAAAAGAACAAGGAACCGAGTCGCCACTAACCGCTCATACGTGCACGCCCAATAAAGAACACAGTGGCCGATTATGTTGTAACCGGATTGCAGATACTTACCGACTGGTTTCGGGCCTTCCGGCAGCGCCAGTAAAGTTTGTTATCAGATGACGGCCCTGTGCGGTAGGAAGGGCCTTGGGTTGCAGGCCCAGGCACCCACCTTCATCTTGCACCAACTAAAAGCAACCCTACGCCGTGCTGATAGCAAACGCGCGTGAGCCCGGTGACCAAGGCGCCTTCGGAAGGCCCTTGATCTTTTGGGCACTTTTGGATCAAGCCAAAAGTGCCTAGGCCACGCCCCGGCCATGAGGGGCATAGAAATACAACCTGGCTTCCCCCGCTGCCAAAAAAGCGGGATATTTTATCACTTTAAAATTGATTATTATGAATTCAAAACCATTAACAATAAAACAAAGACTAACCGCACCAACCCCCGGGTTCTTCAGAAAGATCCGCAACATCGGCTTAGTCCTCGGTGCAATTGGCGGTGCAATCCTGGCAGCGCCTGTATCATTACCGGCAACAATTATTACTGTGGCCGGTTACCTGGCTACTGCCGGTTTAGTAGCTTCGGCAGTTTCTGCAACAGCCATTGAAGATGCTGTTCCGGTTACGGCAACACCAAATACAAGAAAGGCGCCCAGAAAGAAGATGCCTTAAAAAAACTTACACGTAAATTATAGCACCTGTTTTCGGACTGGTGCTATTATATTTCTTACCTGGCCTCCTTCAAGCTCGTTTCTTAATTTGCACAATCACCGGTACCAGCGCCACCAGAATACTAATTGGTAATATAAACCCCAGATAATCCTTTATTTGCGGAAACTGCGATCCAAGCAGATACCCGCCAAGAGTAAATGCACTAACAAGGATCACCGCAACGATTGAGATGGGAATAAAGGAATGCAGCGGCATGCGGGTTGTGCCCGTAATCACCGGACTAAAGGGGCGGATCACGGGCAGGAACTTTCCGAAAATCAAAGCTAATTTTTTATGCCTGGTGATATAATCTTCGGCAATTGTGAGATATTTCTTCTTGAAATACCAGGTATCCTGCTTTTTATAAAGCCGGCCCTTGAACTTTCGGCCAATAAAGAAGCCGGAGAGATCCCCGGCAATGGCGGCAAGAATGATGCAGAGCAGCAAGGTGGTGATATCTACGGCTAATGACCGGCTGCTCACCAATAGCCCCGCGGTAAACAACAGGCTTTCACCACCCGGAACAACCAGGCCCAGAAGCAAGCCGGTTTCTGCAAAGACGAAGGCCACAATGATAAGAAATCCACCCCATTCTATGAGGTTCGATGTTTCGAGAAATAATAGCATAGGTGCGGAATTGTCTTCAGCTTTCATGCCAGAATGAGGAAGGTTTTGAGTTCGCCCTGCCACTATTTGACTTTTATTCGAGCCCGCTCATAGCCGCGGGCGGTGGCCTAGTCCTTTTTCTGCAGCGAAAAAGGACCAAAACGCCGCCGCTGCGCCAGCTGCTTCAAAGTTGGTGGTTGAGCAAGTTGGTACTCAGCGCAGCTGCCAAGGCGGATTTTTCTGTAACGTTACTTCGTAGCTGCAGGTATATGAGCGTTTGGTGAGTGTGGCAAAGTAGTATATTAATTGAAGTTCCTGCATGGCTGGGCGCTTAAATTGTCTGCAAACGCTCATACCTGAACGCAGAATAGCAAAAACTGTTGCCGATACAGCTGTAACAGCCCTGCACAATCTACCCGATAATGATTGTAACCGCCTTTCAGATCCGTTCCGACTGGCGGTGGGCTTTCCGGCAGCGCCAGTAAAGTTTGCTATCAGATGCCGGCCTCGTGCGGTGGGAAGGGCCTTGGGTTGCAGGCCCAGGCACCTGCCTTCATCTAGCACCAATTAAAAGCAACCCTCCGCCCGTGCTGATAGCAAACGTGCGCTGGGTGGTGACCAAGGCGCCTTCGGAAGGCCCTTGATCTTTGGTCCTTTCCATCAAGGGAACCGCCGCAGGCAGCTTGCGTACCCCTAACAATATAAACCCACGCAAAACGACTAGGCCAAGCCGCGGCTATGAGCGGCAGAGAAAAAAGTGAATCCAGCAACCTTTCACAATGCAACTCACATCACGACATGCCTTTAAACTTTCCTTTTCGTTCAACAGCCACTACCATCAATATCCCCAGCGTATACGCCACCATATCCAGCCATGCAAAACCATAACCAATGACCGTCTTAGCAAATAGGTTATCGCTCAAGCCCAGCCGGCCGACCAGACGGAAGTATTGTAAAACTTCGAGCAGGTACGCGAACAACAGTACTCCGATTGAGACTTTCAAAACCGAACCATTAAGAAAAGTGCGGATCGAACAGTAGAGGAGAATGACCACCAGGAAATCGCCAACATAAGGCCGTATAATAGCATCGCGAACAAAAAGGGCAATGAGAACTTCAACAACAAAAAGTACTGCGGCCCAAAGGAAGTACTTCTTGTCAAAGGGCAGCATCGCAAATATTCATCATGTTAGTCTTGCTCATCGGCGCTCAACGACTTCATCCGGAATGCGGTTCGGGGTTACTTGGGCCGGAGCGATCTTTTTCCTTCTTAGATCTGTAAAGTATTTCCGGATCGGAAGGTCAAACAGTACCATTGTTAAATAAGCAATAACGATGAGGAGCAGGGTTCCTGTGATGATGATTGCGGTAAGTTGTCCGGTATCCGGTTTGGCGCTGGTGTAATAGTTTCCAAAGATCCAGATGACCGCATAATGCGTCATGTAGAGCGGGTAGGAGATCTTTCCTGAGAATTTACACAGTTTCTCCAAAGAGGGGGCCAATGCAGCTCCCGCACCCAGGGAGACCAGTAATGGAAAATAAATCATCACCACGATCAATTCGGTAAGCCAGTTCCAGGACGTCCAGGGCATAAGAAAAGCAAGGGATAGTAGAATGGCAAGTCCGGCAAAACCCAGTCGGTTTTTTAGGATCCAATTATATCGGTAAATCACCATCCCAGCCAGGAAGGAATAAGAGACCCGGGCACCCCCATCCCAGAAGTTATCCCCGGCCCAGCCGCCCAGCAGGTTGCCTGAACGATAGCTAACATAAATTAATGCAGCGCCTGCCAGAGCTGTAAGCGGCAGGAGGTACCGGCGGCTGATCCTGTAAAGAATAACAGCGTAAAAAATATTGGCCACATATTCCCAGAACAACGACCATGATGGGGCATTAAGACCAAAATTGTTGAATGCCCGATCTTCCATGGCTGGAAAAGGGATCATTAAAATTGAGCTGAGAAAAAGTAATAAAATCTTTCCGGCACCATAGGCCTCCGAGCTCGTGCTGAACGGATCAAAAAGAAAGGCCAATAGCCCAAGGATGGAACCCAGAATCACCAGGGGATGCAGTCTGATGAGCCTTCTTTTAAAAAACTCAAAAGCGCCCATTTTTCCCATCCGGTCGTCATAAGCGTAAGCGATCACGAATCCTGATAAGCAAAAGAAAAAGTCAACCGCCAAAAAGCCGTGACTGATAAAGTTTTTGCTGAAATCTGAGTAGGCCCACTCCATAAAGTGAAAAATCACCACCCCCAGGGCTGCTATTCCCCGTAAGCCATCAAGGATTTCAAAATGAGATTTCGGTTTTAGAATCTCTGGGCTAAGCTGTTTCTCCATATTCCCTTTTCTGTGGCCGATTTATGCTTCCGGCCAATGGAATCGGCAAAATAGAGAAAAAGGATGAAGGAGCAAGGAGCAAAGAACAAGGATATAGGAATAATGACCTGAGCAGCTACTTAACCGCTCATACTTGAACGCATAATAATGAACACAGTGGCCGATTATGTTGTAACCGGGCTTGCACTAACGTTCCGACTGGCGCCGGGCTTTCCGGCAGCGCCCGTAAGGTTTGCTATCAGATGCCGGCCTCGTGCGGAGAGAAGGGCCTTGGGTTGCAGGCACCGGCACTCACTTTTAACTGGCACCAACTAAAAGCAACCCTCCGCCCGTGCTGATAGCAAACGCGGGTCGGGTGGTGACCAAGGCGCCTTCGGAAAGCCTTGATCTTTTTGGTCCCTTTTTGGATCAAGCCAAAAAGGACTAGGCCACGCCCCGGCTATGAGGGGCAGAGAACAGGTAGCAACGGGCACTTGCGTGAAATAGTAGCGAAAGAAGTCATAGCAGCGTATGAGCGGTAAGTGCGACGACGTACCAGGATTCCTCCCTGCGGTCGGAAAGACATACTGACAGGAGCAAGGA
>DASWYM010000478.1:0-2984 GCA_036404975.1 Chitinophagaceae bacterium | reverse complement strand
GCTTTCTTCACCGCTTCATCCTCGTGGGCCTTCTGCCCCTGGAACAGGATAAAGGGCGACTGGCTGCGCCGCTCGATATCGATCTGGAAGGCTTTCGACATAAACACCGCCACGTCGCGGCTGGTGTATTTTTCAATGAGGTAGAGAATGAGGTTGAGGTAGGAAAAAGCGCCCCCGCTGCTATAGATGCCCCCCTCGTCGGTAATGATCTTGTCTTCTACCAGGTCCACGTCGGGGAAGAGGCGGCGGAAGTCATTGGCTGCCATCCAGTGGGTGGCCACCTGGCGCCCCTTCACCAGGCCGGTGGCGGCCAGCAGGAAAGCCCCCACGCAGAGGCTGGCCACTTCGGCGCCGGCATTGTACTGGCGGATGATCCACGGAACGAAATCCCGGTTCTGCTCCAGCACCTTTTCCATATCGCCATCAAGGGCGGGAATGATGACCAGGTCGGTGCGGTCGATATCTTTTACCAGGGTGTCAACGTATACGGTGTAACGGCCGCCGGCCACGGGAATCTCCTTCTGAAGCCCGGCCAGCTGCACCTGGCAAAGGGCCGGGCGGCCCGTGGCCTGCAGAAACTTGTTGACTTCGGTTAGTACCTGGCGCGGTCCCTCAATAGAGCCGAGGATGGCGCCGGTGGGTACCAGGATGGTAATTCGTTTCATGTGTATAAGTTTAAGGTAAAGGGCTGCCGGAACAGCGCAAAAAGCTCTGCTGCCGCAGCCGTTTTCCTGGGTAAAGGTATAGAGTTGTCCTGTCGCAATCAACCCCTCCCATTGTCGCTTTTACCCCCTTCTATACTGCTTTAAGGATCATAAGTTTACAGCACAATTCTTGGGGCGGTTCGGGTGACTGCGTGCTAAACAAGAAACCGTACCGGTCCTCCTGCCCTTCTTTTTTAACCACAAACCTTACGCATATGCAAAGGAACCTTCTTGCCGTACGCCGCCAGCCGCTGGCCGTAGACATAATGCTCCTGGTCACCCGCCTGGCTATCGGCTATGCCTTCCTGGTGATTGGCTGGGGAAAGATCCAAAATCCCACCGACTGGATGCGGGGCATTACCTTTCATCCCGTATGGCAGGTGCTTGCCGCCGTGGCAGAGTTTGGCGGGGGACTCGCCCTTCTGCTGGGCTTTCTTACCCGCCTGGGCGCTTTGGGCATCGCGGTAGTGATGGTGGTGGCTACGGCCGTACACATCATTTCTTTTGGCGATCCCTACATCAACATGACGGGCGGCTCCTCCTACCAGGTAGCCGTAGCCTACTGCTGCCTGGCCCTGCTGCTGCTAGTGCTGGGACCCGGCCGCTTCTCGCTCGACCGGCGCTTCTTTGGGGTATCCAGAGAACAATCGCCACCGCTAAACCACCGCAAAGAAGACATTCCGGAACTGGAAAGTGCCTAGGCCGGAGCCTTTTCCTGGTGCCCCTACAAAGCTCCCTCAGCCTCTAGCCTGCGGATTCTCTCCCGGAGCTTTCGCTTCTCTTCATGCACGTCGGCCACTATATCACGAAACTCCTTGTCGCGGCGCAGGTTGTCAAAAAGAGGGTCCACCTTGATCAGGTTCGGCGCCCCCCATCCCCATACCGCGTTGTCATCTGCCGGCTTGCGAAGTATCCGGTAAGCGTCTTCTTTTCGTTCCAGAAAAGCATACACTGCTGCCACATCATAATGTTCCAGGGTGAAGCGACCCAACTCAGCCCCTTTTTTCATTCTGTACAGAGAAGAATCTATAAGGGCAAACGCCTCCTTCTTCCTATTGAGCTTAAACAAAACATAAGCAAGGCGGTGCTTAAAATGGAGTTGTTCCGGGTTGGCTTTCCAACTCTGCCTATATAGCTTCTCTGCCTGCTTATAATCTTTCAGAAAATTCGTATACAGTTCTGCTTTAAGATAATAAGCTTGTGCCTGGTTGTATTTCATCAGTTGCTCCACGCTTTGAAGGCATTCGCTCACCTTCCCCTGGTGAAGATCCATCAAGGTTATCAGGTTTTGCCCGTTTCCTTTCTCTGCCCGGTTAATATCCTGCTGGATTGCCTTACTGGTATAAAAGTCCGCCTTCTCGTAATCAAGAATATTCAGGTACGCAAATGCCAATGCATTATAAACTGTTGGTGTTTGCACCGATTGCGGATCGAGGGTAAGTGCTTTTCTTAAATTCCGGATAGTTTGCTCTGTATTACCTCCAAGAAAGGTGTACACAAAATCCAGTTGCAGGTAAGCCTCTAACAGGTTAGGATTACGGCCAATTGCCTTATTCAACTCTTCAACTGCCAATTCCCGTTCCCCTTTTACGCTGTAATATTTACTGAGAAGCACTAAAGCATCGGGTGATTGCGGATCTATTCTCAGCGCCCTGCGCGCCAGCAGCAACAAACTGTCCGGCATATCCTCGTTAAGAAATGAATTCTTATTATAGTCCACATTTCTAAGCCAGTAGGTATTCCCCAGGAGTATATACGCTTCAGCCAGGTTAGGGTCGGCCTGCAGTGCACGCTGGCAAAGTGCCAGGATGATAGGATAATGGGTTTCATCCCTCGGCAGCGTATAAGCATATTTGCCGTAATGGAACTGCGCTTCGTAGTAAGCATCCAACGCTTTCGGAATACGGGATGCTACCCGGCCAATACGGGTCTTCTCTTGCTGCGTCAAATTGACTTGTAAGGCATCGGTGATCTTCAGGGCGATGTCTTCCTGCAGACTGAACACATCACTCAATTCTCCGGGAAAGCTGCCACTCCATACATAGCGGTCTTTGTCCGCATCTACCAGTTGGGCCGATATTTTCACCTGGTCACCTATACGTTGTACGCTGCCCTGCAGGATAAAAGCCACTCCCAGTTCGTTGGCAATCTGCCGGATGGACTTTTTGCTGTCGCGGTACTGCTCCGATGACTGCCGCGAAATCACATGCAGATCCTTTACCTGGGAAAGGTTGTTCAGCACCGACTCCATCATGCCGTTGTTAAAAAACTCGCTCTTAT
>DASWYM010000477.1:0-9404 GCA_036404975.1 Chitinophagaceae bacterium | reverse complement strand
TTGCAGGAAGACTACGGTGGGGTGATCCACGTGGCCTCAGCCCTGCTGCTGATCGTCTTCGGACTCATCTATTTTACCGTCAACCTGCCCCACCACCACCACAGTGCCCAAAAGGACGTGCAGGCCTACAAGCGCTCCAAGGGCCGGTGGATCCTCATTTTTATCGTAATGATGTTTCTTTCCCCCTGCCTGGAGGTGGAAAGCCTCTTTCTCTCTGCCGGGGCTTATGGCATGGGCGTGGTCACGCTCATGGCCATTGTGTACGCGGTGGTGTCCATCTCGGGCATCCTGCTGCTGGTGAGCCTGGGTTCCCGGGGTGCCAACCTGCTGGGCGCCGATTTTATCGAACACAACGAAAAGCGCATCTCCGGCATCGTGCTGATCCTCATCGGGATCGTCTCCTTCTTTTTGCACTAGAGCATGCATATGAGTGAGTGGTGAATGGTGAATGGTGAGTGAGGATAGCTTACAGCATCAGCAGGCTTACAAATATTCTAAAGGAGCTTCGGCTCCTTTTTTCATTGTCGCAAACGCCCCTCCACGGGTGTCATTTATATAAGCGAAGGCTTCTTTCCGCCCCATCTCCTCCGGGGTTGACCAGTATCCGACCAGTATCAAACCAGTATCTGACCAGTATATAACCAGTATCTATATAGATACTGATCAGATACTGGTTGGATACCCGTCATATAGGGAGCAAGGACCCGTTGTCCCTGGATGTGAGAAGTGGGATTGGAGCGGTTGGCCATATTTAATTTCTCGGGAGCGGAAAATAAAAAGACCAGCCGCTAACGACTGGTCTCAATCAATATTGTAAGGCTCTCTGCTCCCGCTAATCCTCTTAATCCTTCAAAATCCCGGTTCAGACAATCTCCTCCAGGCTCTCCCTCGCCGCCTCAATGGTGATGTCCAGGTCTTTCTGGGTGAGGGCATTACTGAGGAACCAGCTTTCGTAGGCCGAAGGCGGCAGGTACACCCCGCGGTCGAGCATGGCATGGAAGAACTTATTGAACAGGGCATTGTTGGCCGAAGAAGCCGACGCAAAGTCGGTCACCGGCTGCTCGCTGAAGTGCACCGAGATCATAGAGCCCAGGTGGTTAATGACAAAGGGGGTACCGGAGGCGGTGAGCACCTTCTCCAGGCCGGCTTTCAGGTAAGCGCCCTTTTCTTCCAGCTGGGTGTACACCGAAGGATTCTCCTTGAGATGGGAAAGCAGGGTATAGCCGGCGATCATGGCCACGGGGTTGCCGCTCAGGGTACCCGCCTGGTATACGTTGCCCAGGGGTGCAATGTGCTTCATGATCTCCAGCTTGCCGCCAAAGGCGCCCACTGGCATACCTGCCCCGATCACTTTACCATAGGTCACCAGGTCGGCATCTACACCCAGGCGCTCCTGCGCGCCACCCTGGGCGAGGCGGAAGCCCGTCATTACTTCGTCCATGATAAAGAGGATGCCTTCATCGGTACACAGCCGGCGCAGGCCCTGCAGAAAGCCTTCCTGCGGCAGGATGCAGCCCATATTGCCTGCTCCGGGTTCAATGATGATGGCGGCTATTTCGCCTTTATGCTCCGCGACAATATTTTTTACGGCCTCCAGGTCGTTGTAGGCCGCCGTCAATGTATCGGTGGCCACGCCGGCCGTTACGCCCGGAACGGTCTGTATATTAAATGTGGCTACCCCGCTGCCCGCCTTTACGAGGAAAGAGTCGGCATGACCGTGGTAGCAGCCTTCGAACTTGATGATCTTGTTGCGGCCGGTATAGCCACGCGCCAGCCGGATGGCGCTCATGCAGGCTTCCGTACCGGAGCTCACCATGCGCACCAGGTCCACATTGGGCACCATGCTTTTCACCAACTCGGCCATCTCCACCTCCAGCTCGGTAGGCGCGCCAAAAGAGGTCGAGTCGCCCACTCTTTCCTGGATGGCTTTCACCACCGGTGGGAAGGCATGACCCATGATCATAGGACCCCAGGAATTGATGTAGTCGATATAGCGGTTGCCGTCGGCATCATAGAGGTAAGCGCCTTGCGCCCGCTTCATAAAGATGGGCGTGCCGCCTACGCTCTTAAAGGCCCTCACGGGGGAATTCACCCCACCGGGGATGCTACCCTGTGCTCTGTTAAATAGTTCCTGGCTTTTGGAGATGTTCATGACTAGTAATCTTTAGTTGTGAGCAAACAGTTTCCGGTAATTAACTAATTGTCGAATTAGCAAATTAGCTAATTAAGCGGACGGCGTCCTTCGCAAAGTATGTAGCAATGATATCGGCTCCGGCGCGCTTCATGGAAGTGAGGCTCTCCAGGATGGCCTTGTCTTCATCGATCCAGCCCATTTTAGCGGCGGCCTTGATCATGGCGTACTCGCCCGAGATGTTGTAGCAGCTTACCGGCACGTCCACCACGTTCTTTACTTCACGGATGATGTCGAGGTAGGAGAGGGCCGGCTTGACCATTACGATATCGGCACCTTCTTCCACGTCCATCACGGCTTCCCTTACCGCTTCAAGGCGGTTGGCGTAGTCCATCTGGTAGGTCTTCTTGTCGCCAAAGCCGGGGGCGCTGTCCAGGGCATCACGGAAGGGCCCGTAGAAGCAGGAAGCGTACTTGGCGCTGTAGGCCATGATACCCGTCTTCGTACAATTGTTCTCTTCCAGTGCCTGGCGGATGGCGGCAATGCGGCCGTCCATCATATCGGAGGGGGCCACAAAGTCGGCACCGGCCTGTGCGTGGCTTACGCTCATCCGGGCCAGCACTTCCACGGTGGCGTCGTTCACGATTTCCCCGTTCTCTACGATGCCATCATGGCCATAGGAGGAGAAGGGGTCCAACGCTACGTCGGTCATCACCAGCATGCCGGGCACGGCGTCCTTAATGGCTTTGATGGAACGCTGCATAAGTCCGTTGGGGTTGATGGCTTCGGTGCCCTTATTGTCTTTTACTTCGTCTTTGGCTTTTACAAAGAGCAGCACGCTTTTGATACCCATGGACCACAGTTCCTTCACGTCCTGCACAGTCAGGTCGAGTGAGCGGCGGAAGTAGTTGGGCATGGAAGCGATCTCGGTTATTTCGTTCTCGCCTTCCTGGATAAAGAGGGGAGCAATAAAATCATTGGGGGTCAGGTTGGTCTCTGCGACTAAGCTTCTGATGGCGGGGGACTGTCTTAATATTCTGTTTCTTCTTTGTAGATACATAATTCAATGATTGTAGGGTAAGAAGAGTTCGTTCTGGGAGGCGCCGCAAAGTTACTCCGCATTCGGCACTCTCAGACCCATTCTCTTGGATGTAGGCAGGCATTTAACAACTCCTCTTCCGGCGAGCCCGGCCCGGGCTGATAGTTGTACTCGAAGCGCACAGTAGGCGGCAGGCTCATCAGGATGCTCTCGATGCGGCCGTTGGTCTTCAGGCCAAACAGGGTGCCGCGGTCGTGCACGAGGTTGAACTCGGTGTAGCGGCCCCGGCGGATCTCCTGCCAGTGCTTGTGGGCACCGGTAAAGGGCATATGCTTGCGCTTCTCCACGATCGGTAGGTAGGCAGGAATGAAGGCATCGCCACAGGCCTTGCCAAAGTCCATCCAGAATGACACGTCATGTCTTTCATTGGGCCGCTGGTGGTCGTAGAAGATGCCGCCTATGCCGCGGCGCTCGTTGTTGCGGTGGAAGTTGACAAAGTAGTTGTCGCACTCTTCCTTGAACCGGGGGTAGAAGGCAGGATCGAAGTTGTCGCACACTTCCTTGTAAATGCCGTGGAAGTGGCGCGCGTCTTCTTCAAAGAGGTAATAGGGTGTAAGGTCCGTGCCGCCGCCAAACCAACGGTCGATCACTTCGTCCGCTTCGTTGTACAGCTCGAACATCCGGTAGTTACAGTGCACCGTCGGAACAAAGGGATTGAGGGGATGAATGACCAGCGAAAGGCCGCAGGCAAACCACTTACTACCATTAATCTTAAGCGCGGAGCGCATGGCTTCCGTCACTTCGCCAAATACCACCGAGGTATTCACGCCGCCCTTTTCAAACACCGCTCCATTGGCAATAACGCGGGTCCTGCCCCCGCCGCCTTCCGGGCGCTCCCAGCGGTCTTCCTCGAACTTCGCCTTGCCGTCCACTTCTTCCAGCGCCCAGCAGATGCGGTCCTGCAGGTCGTGTATATAATCGATCCATTCTTGCTTGATACTCATAATGCTTCTTTCTATGTAAGAATACAATTCTAAGGAATCGCTGCCGCTATTTTTCACCATTCACCATTGACCTCCCGATAGCTATCGGGACACGATACCACTCACCACTCATTACTCATTACTCATTACTCATGCCCTGTATTCCTTCACTGCCTCCACAAACGCTTTCGCGTGGTCTACCGGCACGTTGGGCGTGATGCCGTGGCCCAGGTTGGCGATGTAGTTCTGCGTACCAAAGCCATCGATCATTTCCTTTACCCACTGCCTGATCTGCGGGATGGGAGCCAGCAGTTTGGCGGGGTCGAAGTTGCCCTGCAGGGTAATGTTGTTACCCGTCAGCTCTCTTGCCAGTTTGGGATCTACACACCAGTCAAGGCCCAGGCCGGCGGCACTGCTTTGGCTCAGGTCCTTCAGCGCATACCAGGTGCCTTTGGGGAAAAGAATAACAGGGGCATCGTCCTTCAGCGCATCGGCGATCTGCAGCAGGTAGGGCTGGGCATAGGTCTTAAAGTCGGCAGGACTCAGTGAACCGGCCCAGGAGTCGAACACCTGCACGGTATCGGCACCGGCCGCCACCTGGCTTTTCAGGTAGCTGATGGTGATGGTGGTGATCTTCTGCAGCAACTGGTGCGCCAGCTGCGGCTGGGTATAAGCAAACTGCTTGGCCTTGTCCCAGGTCTTTGAGCCTTTGCCCTCCACCATGTAGCACAGGATGGTCCACGGTGCACCGGCAAAGCCGATGAGGGGCACGCGGCCGTTCAGCTCTTTCTTTGTGAGTGTCAGCGCGTCGCCCACATACTTCAGGCTTTCTTCTACGCCGTCGGTAATCAGGGCATCGATATCCTGCCGGGTCTTGATGGTTTTAGGAAGCGAGGGGCCCTTGCCTTCTTCCATCAGTACTTCCACGCCCATAGCCTGGGGGATCACCAGGATGTCGGAGAAGATGATGGCGGCGTCTACGCCCACCTGGTCCACCGGTTGCAGCGTGATGGCGGTGGCCAGCTCGGGGGTCTGGCAGCGGGTAAAGAAGTCGTACTTCTCGCGCAGCTTGATGTAGTCGGGTAAATACCTTCCGGCCTGGCGCATCATCCATACGGGAGGGCGCTCAACTTTTTCCTTTCTAAGGGCTCTTAATAACAAGTCATTCTTTAGTTGGCTCATTTGGAACAATTAATAGTTTGAGTATAGTGGTACACCGCGTCCAGTACCGATTCGACGCTGGTCGTCTCACTGGTAATGATTTGATTAGGGGTATAAAGGGCTATCGCTTCGGCCGTGGTGCGGCCGATGGCAAAACAAACCGCCTCTTTTTTTAGGCCATTGACCGAGAAAAAAGAACTCACGCCACTGGGGCTGAAAAAGAGCACTGCGTCCAGGTCTTCTTCCACAGGGGAGGGTGTTTCCTCGGTCTGGTAGACGGTGATCTCGTGTACGTCAATGCCGGCGTCTGTAAGTATGGCCGGCAATTCCTCGCGGCGCTTGTTGCCAGAGAAGAAGACCACTTCCTTCACGCCGCCCTGCTCCAGGATGTGTTGGGCCAGCTGTGCGCCGTATCCGGAGGTGGCGAGGATCTCGGCTGATGGGAAGGCGGAAAGAACAGCTTTCTTGGTCTTGCCTGAAATGCAAAATACTTTCCAGTCCGGCGACTGCGCCACTCCTTTATGCAGCAGGTTTTGCTGGACCGCCCCTACGCCATTGGCACTGGTGAATACGGCATAGGTGGGTGCGGGCTTTTTCAGCCAGGGTACCAGTTGCTGGAATACGTCTTCGGAAACAATGGGCTGCACGGAGATGGCGTCCCGCTCCAGTACCGCCACACCACGCTCGCCCGCCTGTTCGACAAGCGAAGGGTCGAGGCGTTTGGTGGATAGTACTTTAAACTTTCCCATTGGCGGTGAGCCCGTTTTTGCGGATGCTGTCTACGATCGCCTGACCGCCCCGGGATAAAATCTCCTCGCCCGCCGTCATTCCCAGGTTGGAGGCGTTCGCTATGTCGGCTACTTTTTCGATCTCTTTCAGCTCCTTGCCGTCGGTGGTGCAGATGTTGCCCCTGAAGACAATCTGTGCATAGCTCATTTGGGCCAGGGCACTGATGGGGGTGGAGCAGCCGCCCATCAGGGTGCGCAGGAAGTCACGTTCTATTTTGGTGCACAGTGCCGTTGTAGGGTCATTGAGCTGGTGGGTGGCGTCGTAGGCGGCATGATCGTCCTCGCGGCACACGATCATGATGGCACCCTGTGCAGGAGCGGGCAGCATCCAGTCAAGGTCCACCGAGGTCTCCGGGCGCAGGTGAATGCGCTCGAGGCCGGCGGCGGCGAAGATGGCCCCGTTCCAGCCGTGCTCTTCCACCTTACGCAGGCGGGTATTCACGTTGCCGCGCAGGTTCTCTACCTTATGACGGGGATAGCGGTTCAGCCATTGGGCAATGCGGCGTACCGAGCCTGTACCGATGGTGGCTTCGCTGTCGCGGTCCTCCAGGAAAGCGGGACTGCCCTTGTACACGAAGATGTCTTTATAGGAAGCACGGGGCAGAACGGCCGCCTGCTGAATACCCTGGGCCAGTTGCGTAGGCACGTCCTTCATGGAATGCACGGCAATGTCGATGCGGTGGTTAAGCAGGGCGGCGTCCAGGGTCTTGGTGAATACGCCCGTCACGCCCAGGGCGTACAGAGGAGTGACGGTGTCCACATCCCCTTCGCTTTTCATGTATACCAGTTCGGAGGCCACGCCTTTTTCCTTCAGCAGGTCCTGTACAAGCGTTGCCTGCCATACAGCCAGCTGGCTGTCCCTGGTACCAATACGTAATGTTTTCTGATTCATTAATTTACTCCGGCGCTGATGAAATCGTTAATGGCTGCAATGTACTGACAACCGCGCTGGTTTTGTATTTTGATCTTCCCGGCTGTATCGTTGAGCACCCGCTGGATGTAGGTGTCTGCCTTCTTGGGACAGGTGATAGTGGCAGGTGAATACTGGGGGTGCGTAAACAGCTGCTTCAGTTTGATCTTCAGGTCTTTGAGCATGGGTACGTGGCGGCGCATCTCGCACCACTCGCTGAACTCCTGCATCACGTCGGCGATGATGGACTGGGCCTTGGGCACTTCGGCGAGACGCATCTTCAGGGTCTCGTCCTTCAGTTTGGAGAGCTCGTCCACGTTCACCAGTTGCACATGGGACAGGGTCTGGGCGGCTTCTTCTACGTTATAAGGGATCGACAGGTCGATGATGAGCTTGGGGCTGCCGTCTTCCAGGTGCGACTTCAGGATGGTGGGCTCGGGTGAGTTGGTCGCCACCAGGATGATATCCGCCTTGCGGACCTCTTCGGGCAACTGCTCCAGGGGCGCGCTCTTCAGGCCCAGTTCTTCGGCCAGTTCGGCAGCTTTTTCGGGAGAGCGGTTGATCAGCGTTACGTTGCGGGTGTCCAGGTAGTCTACCAGGTTCTTGCAGGTGTTGCGCCCGATCTTACCCACGCCCAGCAACAGGATGTTTTTGGATGATGGATTTTCCACCATGCTGCGGACGTATTGCACCGCGGCAAAGGAAACCGATACGGTTCCTCCGCTTAGCTCTGTATTGTTCTTGATGGCTTTGGACGACTGCAGCACCGAGTTGATCAGGCGCTCGGTGAAGGCGCCCACAAAGCCCTGCTCTTTGGCAAAGCGAACGGCGAGCTTCAGCTGTCCTACGATCTCGTAGTCGCCCAGGATCTGCGAGTCCAGGCCGGCACCTACATTAAATACATGCGCTACTGCTTCCAGTCCATTCTTTATGTAGGCAGATTTCCTGAACGTAGCAGCATCACCCTGGGTCTGCGAACACAGCAGGTCGATCAGCTGGTCTTTGCTGTGGGCAAAGCCGTAGATCTCGGTGCGGTTGCAGGTGGAAAGAATGAACAGCTCATTCAGTCCGGCCAGGGGCGCCAGTTCCAGTATAGTGCTGTATTGGTCGTTATTGATGGCAAACTGTCCACGAATGGAAGCATCGGACTTTTTGTAGTTAATCCCTGCTACGTAGAAGTTTGATATGGTCTTGAAATATTGGGTCTCCATTCTCCTGTTCCTATACAATACGTTGCAAAAGTAACTTTGGTGTCCCCAAAAGCCATATTCTTCTGTCATTCGACTGTCATTTCAATAGTTGATTTTCATCAGGTTGTAAAATGCCGCTGATGAATTGATCAATTTCGTGCATCAGTTGTCTCTACCTTTGCTGACTTTAAAATACATGAAAAGAGCTGTTGTATTAATGAACCTGGGATCCCCGGATTCCACCGAAGTAAAGGACGTGCGTCGCTATCTGAACGAGTTCCTGATGGACGAACGGGTGATCGATAAGCCCTGGTTATTAAGGGCCTTTCTGGTCAAGGGTATCATCGTGCCTTTCCGTGCGCCCAAGTCGGCCGAGGCCTACAAATCGATCTGGACAAAGGAAGGCTCGCCGCTGATCGTGCTGAGCGAACAGCTAAGAGCGGCACTGGATAAAGTGGTGGACGAGCCGGTGGTGATTGCCATGCGCTACGGCAATCCTTCGCCTAAGAAGGCCTACGACGACCTGCTGGCGAAAAACCCTGACCTGGAAGAAGTGGTACTGGTGCCGATGTACCCTCACTACGCCATGAGCTCCTACGAGACGGCGGTGGAGTATGCCAAAGAGCAGCACCGGAAAGGGAAGTACAAATTCCGGCTGACTACGATCAAGCCTTATTACGATAACGAGGAATACCTGGAGGCCCTGTGCGAAAGCATGAAGCCTTACCTGCAGGACGACTACGATCACATCCTGTTCTCTTACCATGGGGTGCCGGAACGCCATATATTTAAAGGAGACATCACCGGCCAGCACTGCCTGAAGGTGGTCAACTGCTGCGAGACGCCCTCGCCGGCCCACCAGTACTGCTACCGCCACCAGTGCCTGGTCACCACGAAACTGGTCACGGAACGACTCGGCATCCCCCAGGATAAGTGGACCATGTCGTTCCAGTCGCGCCTGGGCAGGGAAGAGTGGCTGAAGCCCTACACTGCTTCCAGGCTGGAGGAGTTACCTAAAGCGGGCGTGAAGAAACTGCTGGTGGTGTGCCCCGCTTTTGTCAGCGACTGCCTCGAGACCCTGGAGGAGATCGCCGAAGAAGGCAAGGAAACCTTTCTGCACGCCGGAGGGGAGTCCTTCCGGATGATTCCCTGTCTCAACGTGCATCCCCTCTGGGTGGAAGCCCTGGCCAAGTGGGTGCAAG
>DASWYM010000476.1:0-5381 GCA_036404975.1 Chitinophagaceae bacterium | reverse complement strand
AGGAAAAAAGGAGCCGAGGCTCCTTTAGAATACCTGTATGACTGTTGATGCTGTAAAGAATCTAAAGCTCGCCGCTGGCAGCCGACAGCTCGCAGCTCAGAATATGTTTATGGAATGTTAAAGCCTTTGCATCTCATCTGTAAACGATCTGCCATGACTAGCCACGAAATTTTAAAAGCCGATGTATTGGACATCCTTTTTGAGAATCGGAACAAGCTGTATGGTGCTTACGCGCTGAGGAAAACTTACAATAACCGGATGATGGTGGCCTTGGGCACTTCCCTGGCCGCGGTGCTGGCTGCCTGCCTGCTGATCCGGCCGGCAGGTGGAAGCAACACCATCGTAGAAATTCCCTTTTGCCCGGTGGAAGTATCCCGGTTCGTTGAGGTGGAGCCGCCGGTGGAGCCTGTGCCACCGCCTGCCGCGCAGGCACCGAGGCCGGTTGCCACCCGGGCTTATAACAGCCGGATCGAGATTGTGAGCGAAGTGCCCCCGGGACAGGAAGTGCCTGAAATCGGCGAGTTGGTAGACCCCCAGATCGGTAACGTCACCGTGGATGGAGTGCTTCCCACTGAGCACCGCACCGTGGCGCCTGCACCGGCCACGCCGGCGGAAGGCAGGGGAGCGCCGGCTCCGCCCGATCAAAAGTTTGTTCCCGTGGAGCGGATGCCGGAATACCCCGGTGGGGTAGAGGCCTGGACCGCCTTCCTGGGCCGCCATTTACGGGTGCCGGAAGAGCTGGAGGCCGGCGAGCGGCGCACCGTGCAGGTGAAGTTCTGGGTGGATACCGACGGCAGCATTGGCCGCTTCGAAGTGGTGCAGTCGGCCGGGGCCGCCTGTGACCAGGAAGTGATCCGGGTGCTTAAGAAAATGCCAAAGTGGAAACCTGCGCTGCAAAATGGTCATCCAATTGCCATAACTTTCACCCAACCGGTGACCTTTCAGGCCTTTGGGGAATAAAAAATGATTAAATTGCTCCCGCTGAATAGCAAGCCATGATAGAAGAATACGAACAGAAAAGAAGAAACCAGGTAAGCCGCATGCGATCGATGGTCGATTATACCATGGGAGCGCTGTTCCTGCTGCTGGGCCTGTACTTCCTGGTCTACGACGCCATGGGATGGAATGTGTTCGACCGGGAGGCTTCGTCGCTGGATTATTTTATCGGTGGCTTGTTTATCTTATACGGAGGCTGGCGCGTTTACCGAGGCTACAAGAAGAATTATTTCAGAGAATGAATTGGATGAATATAGTATCAACGTTCCGGAATGGGCTGGTTCTGTTGCTGGTTGCCGGGATCGTCAACGGCTGCGGTAATAACGCTGCCGATGCCCCCCTGGACACCCGCGACAGCGGCACCATCCACATTAGCGTGGATGAGTCGTTCAAGCCGGTTATTGATTCGCAGATCCAGGTATTTGAATCCTCCAACTCCGGGGCGCATATCATCGCTCACTATAAGCCCGAAGCGGACTGCCTGAAGGACCTGCTGGTGGATTCCATCCGCATGATCATTACCACCCGGGGCTTCTCGCCTTCCGAAGAGCAGGTCATCAGCGACTCGCTGAAGGTGGATCCCTCTATGCGCATACTGGCTTATGATGCCGTAGCAGTCATAGTGCACCCCCAATCACCGGATTCCATGTTCACCATGGAAGAGATCAAGGGGCTGCTCACCGGCCGGGAATACCAGAACAAGATCCCGGTATTCGACGGGCTGAAAGCCACCTCTACGGTGCGCTTTGTGCTGGATTCGGTGCTGCGCGGTGATACGCTGACTTCGCGGACCGTGGCGGCAGAAAGCAGTGAGGGGGTGATCGATTACGTGGCCCGAACCCCTAATGCAGTGGGCTTTATCGGGATCAGCTGGATTGGCAACCGCGATGATTCGGCCCAGTTGACCTTTTTACAAAAAGTTAATTTAGCCCACCTGGAAAGTACCGACCGGCCTGGGGGCTATGTACAGCCGGTGCAAGCCAATATTTATTACCGCCGCTACCCAATGGTACGCGATTTGGTCTATATTCTGAAGGAACGGCACAGGGGCCTGGGCCGCGGGTTTGCCAACTTTATGATGGCCGACCAGGGGCAGCTGATTTTCCGGAGGGCTTACCTGATGCCGGCATTTCTCACCTTTACTTTACGGGACGCCAACCTCACGGAGTAAACATTAACAAGTAATAAGTAAACTGAAGTACATTTTTTGAATCTATCTGGAAACCTTTTTAAAAAGCAAGGAACATGAAGAAATCTGCAATTGTTTTATTTTTTTCCGCACTCTTGACCATCTCGGCCTTTGCCCAGTCGGTGCAGGACGGGGTAGGGCACTTGTTCGCCGAGCGCTATACCAGTGCCAAGGGCGTCTTTGAGAAAATGGTGGGTTCCAACCCCAACAACCTGGATGCCGTTTACTGGCTGGGACAGACCTATATTGCCCAGGACAACGTAGCCGGCGCCCGCCAGGTGTACGAAAAGGCCCTCGCTGCCAATGGGAACGCACCCATAGTGCTGGTGGGAATGGGACACGTGGAGTTGCTGGAGGGCAAAACCAATGAAGCCCGTCAACGTTTTGAAACCGCGATCAGCCTGAGCCGCGGCAAAAAAGGCAATGATGCCATGGTGCTCAATGCCATTGGCCGTGCCAACGTGGATTCTCCTAAGGGCGATATGGCGTATGCCATTGAGAAGCTGAACCAGGCTGCTGCCGTGGCGCCTAACAACGGGGAAATCTTTATCAACCTGGGTAATGCCTACCGTAAAGCCAAGGATGGCGGCCAGGCCATCGTTGCCTACCGCAAGGCTATCCCCACACATCCTGCCCTGGCGTATTACCGTATGGCAAGGGTGTACGAAACCCAGCGCAACTGGGACATTGTAACCGAAAACCTGGACTACGCTATTAAAGCGGATCCCAAGTTCGCCCCTGCTTTCCTGCGCCAGTATGTATATAACCTGTTCCATAAGCAGGACTATGCCGCTGCCGACGAGTGGGCGAAAAAATATATTGCTGTAGCCGACCCGAGCGTGGAGAACGAGTACTTCCGCGCCCAGGCCCTGTACCAGCAAAAGAATTACGACCAGGCCATCCAGGTGGGACAAAGTATCCTGAGCCAGTCTAAGGATGTTAAAGATCCTTCGGTGTACCGCCTCATGGCTTACTCGTACCTGGAAAAAGGCGACACTACCACTGCGAAGCAGTATGTGGACCAGCTGTTTACCAAGGCCGATAAGGAAGACTTTGTAGCCAAGGATTATACCCTCAAGGCCGACATCTATTCCAAGGAGAACCCCGATGAAGTAGTACAGATTTACCTGGATGCTGCCAGCGAGGATACGACCCTGCGCAACAAGCTGCTGATCCTGCAGGAAGCGGTAGAGTGGGCAAGGACTGCCAACCGCAAGATTCCTGAAGCTGACCTGCGCCTGCAGTTGTACCGCCTCAACCCCAACCGCAACCCGGCCGTTCTGATCGGCTACGTGGTGGTTCCTTACTACCAGGGTGGTGCCTTTAAGAAGGCCGACAGCGTCGCCCGCGAGTATTCGCAGTCTTTCCCGGATTCGGTATACGGTTACCTGTGGAGCGCCCGTTCCCTGGCCCGCCTGGATTCCGAAATGAAGGACGGACTGGCAATTCCCCAGTACGAGCAGCTGCTGGCCGTGTCGGAAAAGGATAAGGTACGCTTCAAGCCGTATGGTATGGAAGCGGCCGGTAGCCTGGCCAATTACTACGTAAACATCAAGGGTGACCGCGACAAGGGCGTATTTTACCTGAGAAAAGGCCTGGAGTTCGACCCCGAGAATACATCGTTCAAGGGAGCCATCGAGAAGCTGACCAAGTCTTCGGGCGGCAGCAAGCAATCGGCGGCAGCCCCTAAAAGCTCGTCGTCTTCGAAGGTGAAGACCGACGGCAGCACTACGAAGATTAAGAAAGACTAAGATTTTGATTTCTTCATACCTGGAAGGCCCCTCCCCTGGAGGGGCTTTCTTATTCCGGACCCTGATAAATATTAGGTTATTTATTCCCTACTCTGGTGTATTTTTGCGTGCCCATTTGAAAAACTTATGTTTAACCTCCTCCAGGCCGATTTAACCAAGGCCGTTACCGATGTCAATAGTGCAGGCAGCTATCTGCCTGTAGGAATCCAGATATTATTTGTGATCGGGTTGATTGGCTTTCTGATGGCCGTAACGCACCTGCTGGGCCCCAAGCGGAAGACCGCTGACAAGCTGGCGACCTTTACCAGCGGTATTGCCTCGCACGGGGAAGCCCGTCAGGCAGTGTCGATCAAGTACTTCCTGGTGGCCATTCTCTTTGTGTTGTTTGACGTGGAAGTGATCTTCTTCTATCCATATGCCGTGAATTTCAAGGGGTTAGGTTGGAGCGGTTTTTGGGCTGTATTGATGTTCGTTGGCTTCTTTTTATGTGGATTTATCTACATCATCAAGAAAGGAGCGTTGAACTGGGAAGACTAAACAATTTCGGATTCCCGATTGTAGATTGCCGAATGGCGGCCTGAAATTGGGAATACTAAAATCTAAAATCTAAATCATATGGCTCGTCCAGTATCATATAATCTAAACGATAAGCCCCTGGAGCAGGATATCAGCCTGGCTGAGATGCCCGATGGCTACCAGGGCGAAGGCTTTTTTGCGATGAAGTTGAGCGATGTGGTAGGCCTGGCCCGGAAGAACTCCATCTGGCCCCTGCCGTTTGCCACCTCGTGCTGTGGTATTGAGTTTATGGCTACCATGGCCGCCCACTACGATATGGCCCGCTTCGGGTCGGAGCGTATGGCCTTTTCGCCCCGCCAGTGCGACCTGATGATGGTGATGGGGACCATTGCCAAGAAAATGGCTCCCGTGGTGCGCCAGGTGTACCTGCAGATGGCAGAGCCTCGCTGGGTTATGGCGGTTGGTGCCTGCGCCTGCTCGGGTGGTATCTTCGACTCTTATAGCGTGCTGCAGGGGATCGACCAGGTAGTGCCGGTGGATGTGTACGTGCCGGGTTGTCCGCCGCGTCCCGAAGCCATCATCGATGGGGTGATGCGTATCCAGGACCTGGTGGGTAAGGAAGATATCCGCCGCCGCAACAGTGAGCATTACAAGAAGTTGTTGAATAGTTACGGAATACAATAATTGCAGATATACAGCAAATGGCATTGACCTACGATCTTATAAAACAGCGGCTGACGGAACAATTTGGTGAACGTATTACCAATTTCGAAGAGCCTTATGGAATGCTTACGTTTGAAGTACCCGCCGACCTCAATATCGAGGCGCTCCGCTTCCTGTACGACGACGAGGAGCTGGCCTTCCGCTTCATGACCGACCTGACCGCGGTACATTACCCTGCCTATGCGGGCAGGGAGCTGGCGGTGGTG
>DASWYM010000475.1:0-6113 GCA_036404975.1 Chitinophagaceae bacterium | reverse complement strand
TTAACGAATAGAGTGCTTTCTTCTATCCAATTGCTGCAGGCTGTTCCGGGGCATTAGGCCAGGATGATAATAGTAAAGCATTTACCCGGTGTCGCCCGCTTCAGCAGGTAGTAGCTTGTGGGCATCCATAGTTCCCGACACTTTTCATGGAACAGACAGGATAGAAAACAGGGATGTGTAAATAGTAGCCTGCTTTCGAAATCGTTTTCGGAAAAATTTTAGAATGGAATGCTGTACCTTAACGCCATTGAGTTGACCATCAATATTTTCTAGAATACTGTTATATGAAAAAGAACTTCCTGCTCCTCCTGTTTTTCTTCGTTACTACTTCCATTTTTTCACAAATATCCACGGGCTGGACTTCCCTCTTTAACGGAAAAGACCTGAAAGGCTGGAAGCAGCTGAATGGAAAAGCCCGGTACACCGTGCAAAACGGCGAGATCGTTGGTACAACCGTAGCTAATGAACCCAATTCATTCCTCGTTACCGAAAAGGACTACGGTGACTTTATCCTGGAATTTGATTTCAAAGTGGACAGCACCATGAACTCGGGCGTACAGTTTCGCAGTGAAAGCAAGCCGGAATTCAAGAACAGCCGGGTACACGGCTATCAATACGAGATCGACCCATCGCGCCGGGGCTGGACCGGGGGTATATACGATGAAGCCCGCCGCGACTGGCTTTATCCACTCGACCTGAACCCCTCGGCCCGCACAGCGTTTAAGCAGGGCCAGTGGAACAAGGCCCGCATCGAGTGCATCGGATCAAACATCCGCACCTGGATCAACGGCGTTCCGGCCGCCTACGTGATCGATGACGTGTCGCCCAAAGGCTTTATTGCCTTGCAGGTACACTCCATTGGCAAGAATGACCAGCCCGGTAAAGAGATCCGCTGGCGGGCCCTGCGCATCCAGACAACCAACCTAAAGCCATTGCCATATACCGGCCAGTTCGTCGTGAACCTGCTTCCAAACAACCTGTCGGACGCCGAAAAAAAGAATGGCGTATCACTGCTGTGGGATGGCAAGACTACAATAGGCTGGAGAGGTGCCTATAAGAAAGAGTTTCCTGCGAAAGGATGGGAGGTGAAGGACGGCTTGTTGAGCGTAATGCCCTCCGGCGGTGGCGAGTCCACCAACGGCGGTGATATCGTCACCGAAAAGGAGTACGGCGCATTTATCTTCCAATTTGACTTTAAGCTTTCCGAAGGCGCCAACAGTGGCGTGAAGTATTTTGTCACCGAAAGCGAGAACAATGCCGGTTCGGCCATTGGCCTGGAATACCAGATCCTGGATGATGAAAAGCATCCCGATGCCAGGCTGGGCGTGGTGGGCAACCGTACCCTCGCCTCCCTTTACGACTTGATACCCTCGCTGCGTGAGCCCCGCGCACGCCGGCCTATCGGCGAATGGAACCGCGGAATGATCGTCGTTTATCCCGACAACCGGGTCGAGCATTGGCTTAACGGCTGGAAAGTGCTGGAGTACCAGCGCGGCGTTCCTTATTATCATGCCCTGGTGGCCCGCAGCAAATACGCCCAGTGGAAGGACTTCGGCCTGGCACCTAAAGGACGCATCCTATTGCAGGACCATGGTGACAAAGTAGTCTTCCGCAGCCTGAAGATCCAGGAACTTAAATAACCGCCAAACGTATATCGAACCTTAATAATCACATCAACTTCTTACTATGTCAACACGCAGGGATTTTATCTCTAAGAGCTCTAAAGCCGCCGCCGGGGTTTACCTGGGCACACTGGGACTTTCCGCCAAAAGCTATGGCCGCATCCTGGGCGCCAACGACCGCATCCAGATAGGGGTGGTGGGCTACTCCGACCGCTTCCGCCAGGCGTTGCTGCCTTCCTTTCTAAACCATCACAAAGAACTGAATTTCGACATCATTGCCGTCTCCGACATCTGGCGCGTGCGCCGCGAGGAAGGTCAGGCTTCTCTGAAAAAGACCTTTGATCACGATATCAAAGCTTACCACAACAACGATGCCCTCTACAACTCCAAAAGTGTCGATGCGGTGATTATCAGTACGGCCGACTTCCAGCATGCCCTGCACACCATCGAGGCGGTAAAGGGCGGCTGCGATGCCTACACCGAAAAGCCGTTTGCCGAAACCATGGACGACAATATTGCCGCGCTCAAAGCCGTAAAGGCCTCGAACCGCATTGTCCAAATCGGCTCGCAGCGACGCAGCGGTCCCAACTATACAGCCGCGGCCAACTTTATCCAGGCCGGTAAGTTCGGGCCCATCACTATGGTGGAACTCACCTGGAACGTGAACCAGCCGGGACGGTGGCGCCGGCCGGAACTGGTGGCTTCTATCCGCGAAGAAGACGTCGACTGGAAGCGCTTCCTGATGAACCGTCCTTTCGAGAAGTGGGACCCCCGTAAATACCTTGAGTACCGCCTTTTCTGGCCCTATTCTTCCGGCATGCCGGGACAGTGGATGTCGCACCAGATCGACACGGTGCACTGGTTCAGCGGCCTGAAGCATCCCCGCAGCGTGGTGGCCAATGGAGGCATCTACATGTGGAAGGACGGCCGCCGAAACTGGGACACCACGACGGCAGTGTTCGACTATGGTCCTGCCGATGGCTCCTCGGGATTCCAGGTGACCTTCCAGTCACGCATGCACAACGGCGAAGAAAAGCCTGCCGAGTTGTATTATGCCAACGGCGGCGAGCTCAACCTCATTACCAACAAAGTCTCTTCGCGGGGCGGCCTCGAAAAGCGCCATGCCGACGCCATGAAGATGCAACCCAACCTGCTTCCCGAAGTGGACCTGGTGAAAGAAGCCGTGCAGGTGGTGGCTTCGGCCAACACCGGTGGCGACCAGCTCACCAGTGCCCACATGCGCAACTGGATGGAGTGCGTGCGCAGCCGCAAGCAGCCCAATGCACCGGTGGAAGCGGGCTACAACCATTCCATCGCCTGTATCATGACCAATGCGGCGGTGCGCACCGGTGAGAAAGCCACCTTCGATGAAAAAACCCAACAGGTAATGGCAGGAGGGAAGGTGTTTAAGTACTAGTCCATTGTATTTTTATTGAAAAGAAGCGGTCCTCAGGGACCGCTTCTTTTTATTTCAGATCGGGAGGTGTCAGCAAGCTGCATATTTGTCAGTGGAAAACTAGTGGCCCATAAGCCTGCAGAAGATATCAACATCCCTGTATAGTCTCTCTTCTTTTTTTACTTTCACCGCCCTACATTCGCGACCCATGTTAACCACCGATATTAGTTATTTGTTTGATGCTTCGCCCGCCGTACAGATGATCCGGTTGCGCAACGCCCACTGGGTGCTGCCCTTCCTGTACAGGGTCTTTAAGGCAGACGCCCGCTTTTCCATTCCCGAACCGGAACTGACGGGCCGCCTGGTGGAGGAACTGTCCGGCCAGGTGGAATCGAGGGAAGACTTCGACGAGGCCCGTATCGAGTTTGGCGAGGACGAACAGAGCCGCGCCCGCAAATACCTCTTAAGCTGGGTACAGAAGCGCCTGCTCCAGGACTTTCCCGACAGCGAGTCGGTTACCCAGTACCAGCTGAGTGCCCACACAGAAAAAGTCTTCCAGTGGCTGCAAAGCCTTGAAAGCCGCTCCTTCGTGGGCACCGAGAGCCGCTTCCGGTTCCTGTTCCAGACCCTGAAGGAGATGATCGAATACACCGAGGACAATACGGCGGCCCGCCTCGAGGACCTGAAGAGCCGGCGCGCCGAGATCGACAAAGAGATCAAAAGGCTGGAGATGGGCCATAAGCCCGAAGTGTACACCAACGCCCAGGTGCAAGAGCGCCTTGACTGGTTTACCCGTCTGAGCTATGAGCTGCTCAGTGACTTTCGCGAAGTGGAAGACAACTTCAAGCAGATCCACCGGGGCATTGTTGAGCAGCACACCAGGGCCGAAATAACCAAGGGTGCCATTATCGGCTATGCGTTCGAGGCCTATGATGCCCTGCGTTTGAGCGACCAGGGAAAAAGCTTTTATGCGTTCTGGGACTTTCTCATCTCGCGAACCGGCCAGCAGGAATGGCGCGAACTGACCGGGCAACTGATCCAACTGCTGGAGGATCGCGAGATCGATGCGGACAAATCCTTTATACAAAACATTAAATCCCTCCTGCTCCAGCAGGGCCGCAGTGTGTACGATGCCAACGACAAGATGGCCGAAAAACTAAGCCGCATCATTACCGAAAAAGAGATGGCGCGCCACCGCCGCCTGCGTCAGCAGGTGGGCAGCATCAAGGACCTCGTGCTACAGCTGATGGACGAGGGTGAAGTACCTGCCGGTATCTCGCTCAGCGACCCCATCGATGTAAAAATGAGCATGGAGCGCAAACTTACCCTGGCCCCGCGGCAGGTTGGGGGCGCGGTGAAGCAGCCTTCGTCGGCCCCGGAAAAGATCGTCGACCCCGAACGTTTTAGCCGCTTTTTAAGCGTTAGTCATATCGATAAAAAGAAACTGTGGGCCAAAGTGGAGGAACTGCTCCAGCGCCGGCAGACCGCCACGCTTGCCGAAGTGATCCGATCGGGAGGACTTGTCCACGGTGTGGCCGAAGTGGTGTCCTACTACAGTTTCCTGAAAGAAAAGACAGCAAGGGCGCAGATCATCGATGATCTCACTGAGCTGATTCCCCTCGACGGGGAAGAAACCCATTTTATTGAAGTGCCTTATTTGCTGTTTAGCAGGTAAGGATCAAACAAATCGCCATGCAATCTATTTTACCCTATACTTCCGCGTTTATAAAGCTCCTGAAGGGCCCCGTGGAATATTTAGATAAAACACCCTGGGAGCAGATCATACAGTACCAGGGAGAGCTCACCCGGTTCCTCCAACAGGTGGGACTGATCCTGGTGCTGGACAAAGAGGATGGCTATGCCTACCTCGAACAGGTCCGCCTGGACGAAGAGGATGCTACTGTAGGCTGGATCCGCCGTACGGCCCTTACCTATGATGAAAGCGTTTTGCTGGTGCTCCTGCGCGAGATGATGGCCGAGTTTGAAGTAGGGGAGGTGACTAATCGTGAGCTGGTAAAGAAGCGCCGCGAGATCAAAGAGTACGCCGAGCTGTTCTTCCGCGAGAATGCCAGCCGCGTAAAGTTTATCCGCGAGCTGGACCGTCTCATCGACAAAGCCGAAGAGCTGGGCTTCCTGGCTAAAGTGGAAGACCACGAGCTCTTCGACGAGCAGAAGTTCCGCGTCAAGAAGATCATCAAGGCCAAAGTGGATAACGAAGTGTTGGAAAATTTTAAGCAACAACTGACCGACTATGCAGCTAACCGTATTTAGTACCGATAACAACAAGTCGGGGTTCCGCCTGCAAAATATGGAAGTGCTCAACTGGGGCACTTTTGACGAGCATGTCTGGAAAATTGAACCCGGCGGGGAAACCTCCCTGCTCACCGGTGCCAACGGCAGCGGCAAGACCACCTTTGTGGATGCCCTGCTCACCCTCATCGTGCCGGAACGCCGGTACCGCTTCTACAACCAGTCGTCGGGATCGGATAAGAAGGGCGACCGTACCGAGGACTCCTACGTACTGGGAGCTTACGGTACCGTGCCGGCCGACAGCGGCAGCGGGCTGAAGACGGTTTACCTGCGGGAGAATAAGGACTCCGCCTACAGCATCCTGCTGGCGTCGTTTACCAACGAGGCGGAGCAGACCGTTACGCTCTTCCAGGTGCGCTACTTCAGCGGCGGGGAGCTAAAGCGATACTATGCCATCGCTCACAAACCGCTCCACATCGAAACTGACTTTGCGCCCTTTGACTTCTCCGGTGGCTGGCGCCGCCGCCTGGACGTGCACAATAAGGGTGGCAAGAAACAGATCGAGTGGCTCGACGGTGCCAGCCGCTACGCCCAGCGGATGGTGGAAGTGCTGGGCATGCAAAGCATCCAGGCCCTGAGCCTGTTCAACCAGACGGTGGGCATCAAGGTGCTGGGTGACCTGAATGAGTTTATTCGCACCAACATGCTCGAGCCGCGCAACCTGGAAGAGGGCTTCCAGGAACTGAAGAAACACCTGGCCACCCTGCTGGAGGCGCGCACCAATATCGAAAAGGTGGAAGAGCAGATCCGCCTGTTGCAGCCCCTGCAGCAGCACTATCTCCTGT
>DASWYM010000474.1:0-11633 GCA_036404975.1 Chitinophagaceae bacterium | reverse complement strand
ACGATGCCGAAACCATCGACCATTTCGTGGAGCGCAACCCCAACGACGTGCTGGTGTTCGGTCCCAATGGCAAGACGGTGAGGGCCCGCACCGCCAACCAGAAGCGACTGGTCACCTCCGCCGAGAAAAACGACGTAGTGTTTGCTATCGGTCCTGCCGGTACGGGTAAAACCTATACCGCGGTGGCCATGGCCGTACGCGCCCTGAAAAACAAGGTGGTCAAAAAGATCGTCCTCACCCGTCCCGCGGTGGAAGCCGGCGAAAGCCTAGGTTTCCTGCCCGGTGACCTGAAGGAAAAGATCGACCCCTACCTGCGCCCGCTCTACGATGCGCTGGACGATATGATCCCCGCCGACAAGTTGGGGTATTATATGAGCACCCGCACCATCGAGATCGCGCCGCTGGCGTATATGCGCGGCCGCACCCTGGATAATTGCTTTATTATCCTCGACGAAGCCCAGAATGCCACCGACCTGCAGTTGAAGATGTTCCTCACCCGTATCGGTGCCAACGCGAAGGCCATCATCACCGGTGACCTCACGCAGGTGGACCTGCCGCGCAACCAGCGCAGTGGCCTGGCAAAGGCCAGCCGCATCCTGCGCAACATCGACGGCATCGGCTACATCGAGCTGGACGAGGAAGACGTAGTACGTCACCGCCTCGTAAAAGCCATCCTGAAAGCCTACGACAAGGAAGGCCAGCGGGAAGCCGAGATCGAAGAGGCCGAAAAGAAGGAGCGCAAAGAACGGCGCTACTACGACCGCGACCGCTCGCAGGACTAGTGCCCGGTGGCCCCTAATTAATAACGAGCAGTTAAAGTAACTTGCATTTACTTTGCAGGAATGAGAAGCATATTAATCCTAAGCTTTTTGTTCCTGCAATTTTTTTATGCCTGCTCCGGCGGCGAGGGAGAACGCACCGGTGAAATAACCACCTCCGAAAACGATGTGGACGCCGCCCGCAACTTTATCCGCTCGGCCCTGGACGGCAAGTACGACCGCGCTCGCAAGTTCATGATCCAGGATTCGCTCAACAACCAATACATCGACCTGTTCCAACGCAACTACGAGTCGCGCATGGACCCAGAAGACAAACGGGGCTACCGCGAATCCTCTATCAATATCCATGATATCCGACAGCTGAATGACAGCACCACCGTAGTAAACTATTCCAACTCGTTCAAAAAGAAGAACGACTCGCTGATGGTGGTGCGCCGTGACAACCAGTGGCTGGTGGACCTGAAATACTCTTTTTCACCAACCGATTCCCTCCAATGATCACCCAGCTGGCCTGGGTAGCACTAGGCGGAGCCGTAGGCAGCGTGCTGCGCTACGGGTGCAGCCGCGCCCTGAACGTGGGGGCCTTCCCCTTTGGTACCCTGCTGGTCAATGTGCTGGGCTGCCTGGCCATCGGCCTTTTGTGGGGGGTGTTTACCCGCCATACCAATGAAGCACTTCGCCTCCTGCTGGTAACAGGTTTTTGCGGTGGGTTTACCACCTTTTCTACCTTCACCTACGAAGGCATTCAACTGATGCAGGAAGGCCGCTGGACCAGCTTTATCGTGTATACGGCTTTTAGTGTCACCCTGGGACTGGCCGCTACTTTTTTAGGATTTAAACTTACAAGTTAATATTAGACATGAAGAAATCACCATCGAAAACGACGCACGTATTACATCCCTGGCACGGAGCCTCCTACGGAGACCAGTCACCCCGGATGGTCAACGCCATCATTGAAATACCCGACGGATCGCGCACCAAGTACGAAGTGGATAAGGCTACAGGCCTCCTGAAGCTCGACCGCGTGATCTACTCCTCCTTCCACTACCCCGTGAACTATGGCTTTATTCCCCAGACCCTGGGTTTGGACGGCGACCCGCTGGACATCCTGGTGCTGTGCTCCCAGTCGATCCAGCCCCTGTGCCTGGTGGAAGCCACCGTTATCGGGAATATGCAGATGGTCGACTCCGGCGAAGAAGACGACAAGATCATTGCCGTAGCCACCGAGGATCCTACCGTGAACTATATTACCAACATCAGTGAGCTGCCCCCGCACTTTATCAATGAGCTGCGCAACTATTTCGAGCAGTACAAGGTGCTGGAGAATAAAGAGGTGTTTATCGAGGACTTCCAAAACCAGGAAGAGGCTTACAAGATCATCAACGACTCCATCGAGCTGTATAAAAAGCATTTCCCGGCCTGATGAAACCCACGCCTAACGAAACGAAACGACAAATGACCCTGCAGTTAATTATTCTCCTGGTTATCATCGGGCTGGCCGCCGGGGTGCTCAGCGGCCTGGTGGGCGTGGGCGGCGGTATCATCATCGTCCCGGCCCTGGTATTCTTTTTAGGGTTCACCCAGCACGAAGCGCAGGGCACTTCCCTGGGGCTGCTGCTGCTGCCGGTGGGCATACTGGCGGTGATGAACTACTACAATAAGGGGTATATCGACGTCCGGGTCGTTCTCGTTATGTGTGTGGCCTTTGTCTTTGGGGGCTGGCTGGGCAGCAAACTGGCCTTATCCCTGTCGCAGGAGGTGATCAAAAAAGTGTTTGCCGTGGTACTTTTTTACACCGCCTTCCGCATGATGGGCTGGGATAAGGCTATCATCAATCTATTTAAGTAAACGCGATATGAAGGGACTGCTGCTTATGATTTCCTTCCTGTGGCTGGACACCCCTCCTGCCGGGGCACAGAATATTGCCCGGTACGTATCCAACGCCAGGAGCATTAATGCCCTTGGGGACCTGGCAGCCCCTTACTTTAAAACACACCCCTACAACAAAAGCTTTAGTGTCTTTTTGCAGGACGTGCTCAACGATCCCGACCTTCAGAAAAAGGTGGTCAACCGGCGTACTGATTCCACCTTTTTCTTTGTTAGCGGCACCTACCAGCGCTACAATCCTTTCGTTTACCGGCCCACGTCCGTAAGGCTGGCCATTGCAGAATCGGAATTTACCGACAGCGATACGTCCTGTTACCGCGATACGGTGGTGTATTGCCAATTGCTCGTAACGGCCGACAGCACCGAAAAAGCCAGGCAATTCGTCCAAAAAGAATACAGCCGCCTGTTGCGCAAGGCCTCCCGCTTTTTTACCCACAAAAGCTATACGATGAGCCGGGCCAATCGAGTAGCAGAAGGAGAAGTCACCGACAGCTTTATCTCCCCCTTTGCGGTTTCGCCCCTTACTATTGGCTGGGGACGGGAAGCCGCTACCCGCGCGTATATCTTTTCGGTAACCCTGCTCCTGAAAGTAAACGGGAACTGGGCAGAGATGGTTACCCTGCCCCAGGAGCCCATCCGTGCGGGCGAATAAGCGCTTTTTACGGCAGTTGTATGAACCGGCGGATAGAATGCAGCTGGTGGGTGCGCTTACCCGTATACACGTTCGTAATGCCTTCTGCGTCGATGCGGTCGATGCGCACTTTCCCGGAGGCGTGCGCGATCTGCCCGTCGCCCAGCAGGATGCCCACGTGCACCACGCGCCCCTCCTTGTTTTGGAAGAAGGCGATATCGCCCACCCGGGCCTCCTCCAGGCTTTTTACCGGCTCGCCCTGCTCTGCCTGCTGCCAGGCGTCGCGGCGCAGTTGAATACCCAATACTTTATACACCACCTGCACAAAGCCGCTACAGTCCACACCCATGAAGGTGCGGCCGCCCCACAGGTAAGGGGCATTGATCCAGGCCTGCACACTGCGCCACAAAAGATCGATGTCCAGCGGCTCGGTCACATCGCGGTAAGTGCCATGATAGCGGTGCTGGCTATCCCACAACAGGCGGGTTTCTTCGTCCAGCCCGGTGAGCGAGGCGCCCATGGGCACATTGAGCAGTTCGTCGGGCAGGGTCACGGGATTCACCAGGGCCGTGGCCACAAAAGGACACGGAGCCGTAGCCACCTTTTCATCCACCGGGGTCACCAGGTGGTCGGTTAGCCATCCTTCGTAATTATCGTAGGTTGATTGAATGCGGATCCATTCGTCTTTGGTCTCCAGTACGAGCACCGGCTCGCCGAACAGTAACTGGTTGGTCATTTCGCTTCGATGGGAAGCCTCCTTGCGCACCGGGGCCGCAGCCACCGTACAAATAGCGTAATTCATAATGGTATCTGGTTTATGAAATTTTGTCCTTTCTGCATCTCACTAGCAACAAGTCCAACGATCAGTTTCCTTAAGGACTGGTTCAATGGGGCAACAGGAATTATTTTTAAACGGCCGAAATTAGCTATTTTCCCTTTGTGAAGGCAGTACGTTACGACCATATAACCGACGCTGAGCTTTTAGAGAATTATTACGCCTCCCACGATCAGCAGTGGATCGGCGTACTGCTGGAACGCTATACGCTCCTGCTCTTTGGTGTGTGCATGAAATATATGAAGGACGAGCACGAAGCGCAGGACTGCGTGCAGCAAATCTTTCTGAAAGTCCTTACCGAAGTAGGCCGCTACCGCATCGACTACTTCAAGTCGTGGCTCTATATGGTAGCCAAGAACCACTGCCTGATGCGGCTCCGCTCTACCAACGGGCGGGTACTGCGCGAGATCACCGACGACGCCCTCACCGACACGGACAGCGACAAGACCGAACTGCTGGAAAACGAGCGCACCTACGACCTGCTGGAAGAAGCCATGGAGGAACTAAGCATCGAGCAGCGACAGTGCGTAACTTTGTTCTATCTTCAGAAAAAGAGCTATAGCGAGATCAGCGAACAGACCGGCTACAGCCCTATGCAGGTGAAAAGTTATATACAGAACGGCAAGCGGAACCTTAAACTTACCCTGGAACGCAAGATCAAAGAACAAGACGCGACGAAAAAATGAACGACGACCTGAAAGACATATTATCCAACTTAAACCCCGAGGTTGACCAGGAAGCCCTGATGCTTTACCTTCAGGGCAAGCTAACGGCTGAAAAGCAGCACGAGCTGGAGCAGCAAATGATGGGGGGCGACTTTGAGTCCGACGCCCTCGAAGGACTGCATTCAGTGAAAGATAAGCAGCACCTCATGGGCATCGTCGACCAGCTCAACCACGACCTGAAGAAAAAGACGCAGAAAAGAAAGATGCGCTCCGACCGCCTGAAACTAAAAAGCGACCCCTCGGTGTGGATCGCTATCGTCATTTTCCTATTGCTGATCGTCATCTCCTACTTTATCATCCACCGCCTGCTGAACCCCTAAAAAAATTGGGACCTGTTGTGCAGGTCCCAATCTCTTATTCATTTTGTTTACTGGTATTGAATGTAAATCGGCTGAGGCCTCAGTTGCAGAAGCTCCTTCGGGGTCATGATCCGCTCGGCACCGCTACGCTTCGTATCGTTGTTGTAAAACAGTTTGAAACCGGTAAACTGCACGGGCTCCGGCGCAATGAACGAGTAGTAGGTACTCCGCTTCTTGGCAGCAATTCCCCATCCGTCCATATCCATCACGATCTGCACCTCGGGGCGCAGCTTGATGTTCTTGTAGTTGGTCACCATGCGCTGGGTAAAGCGGTGCACCACCAGGATCTTCGGAGGGATGTTATACTTCTTCACCACGCTGGCCAGGTACTCGGTAGCATAGTTGATGTCGGCCGCATCGAAGGTACCGATCACAGAACCGGGGCGCTCGCCACCCTTCATCGAGAACTCGGGGTCGATCCCGAAGTGCACGTTGGGCATGGCCAGGTATTTCTCGAACTCGGGCATTTCCTTCTGCAGGGTGCTGTGGCCCACCTGGATATCGATGAACACCAGGGCATTGATCTCTTTAGCCCAGTTCACGATCGTGTCGATCTGGTGGTGCGGCATGCGCAGGCGGTAGGTATTGCCTTTGCCGGGCGCGCCCTGGGCGGTCACGGCAATATAGTGCAGGGCGGGAATGGCGTCGATCACGCTGTCGGCGTCCGACCAGTTCTTCACCTCGGCCTGCAGCTTCGCAAACATTTGTTTTTTGGGAAACTCACCCAGGGCTCCCATGCGGGTGGAGTACAGGTTGCCGTAGTAAGCCACCACGCGCTTAAAGGGTAGCACCGCACCGGGCAACGGGTAGTCGTGCTTTACGGGCCAACGGCCTGAGGAATCCCCGTTGGCCAGGTAGGCCTGCAGCTTGTTGTAGGTAGCCGTATCCAGCGCAGGGGTCTGTACGGAGTCGGTAGCAGGTGTTTCTTTGGCATCGGAAGCGCCCTTCTTGGGGGTGCCGGCGATTGCGGCATTCTGTTCGGCGGCATCGGAGCACGATAAGAGCGTAAGTGCCAGGATAGCAGTGGCTAATCGAATCATTGGATTTTAAAATTGGTTGGTTAAGTTATAAAGAGAACAAAAATCCGGGATATTTAGGACAGTACACTCATAAATATTTAAAAAATCCTATTCCATCGGCCAAAGTGCTCCTTAAGACGCTCAAAATACATTCCAAAGAATGGGTAATGCGTAGTGAGTGATGAGCAGAGTCAGTGGGTCAGTAAGTTATTGGGTCATTAAAGCCCTCCCAGATCCACTCCGCTCCAATTACAATGAATAGCCGGATTTTCCTGCCTAATCCCTAATCTCTGCTCCCTAATCCTTCCCCTTCTCAGCTACCGGAATTCCCTACATATTCCCTAGATATTCCCTATTAATTCCCTATATATTCCCTATTTTCGAGAATAGGGAATTAGATGGGAATATGTAGAGTTGATTCAGAGGAGGTCATGGGAATAAAGGCGAATTGGCTCTGTTTCGGGACCTATATTCCTGAAGGCTTGCCATGGCTGTATACAGGTTGCCACCAGCCTAAAATCAGCCTATTATGAATGCGGGCAGCCGTCTTGGCTTGAAAACCCTGCCATGGACCATGGACTATGGACTATGGCCCCCCGCCACATCTTAACATTCGCTAAATGGCCGTCCCAATCCCTTATTCGTATCTTTGCCGCCTTATTATGAGCAGGAAAGGAAAGGTTTTGGTAGCAATGAGCGGCGGTATCGACAGTACCGTGACGGCACTGATGCTTCATGAGCAAGGCTATGAAGTGGTGGGCATCACCATGAAAACATGGGACTACTCCGCCAGCGGGGGCAGCAAGAAGGAAACAGGCTGTTGCAACCTCGACAGTTTTAACGATGCGCGCATGGCGGCCGTACAGCACGGCTTTCCCCACTTTATCCTCGACATCCGTGACGAGTTCGGCTCCTTTGTGGTCGAGAACTTCGTGGACGAGTACCTGGCCGGCCGCACGCCCAACCCATGCGTACTCTGCAATACCCATATCAAGTGGCGCGCCCTGCTCAAAAGGGCCGATGCCCTGGGCTGCGACTTTATTGCCACCGGCCACTACGCTTCCGTGGTTCCGTACGACAACGGCCGCTTCGGCATCCGCAAAGGCGTGGATGAGACCAAGGACCAGAGCTATGTGCTTTGGGGCCTGCAGCAGGACCTGCTGAGCCGTACGCTGCTGCCCTTGGGCGGCTACCGCAAGACCGAGATCCGCCAGATGGCCCACGACTTTGGTTATCCCGAGCTGGCCAAAAAGGCCGAGAGCTACGAGATCTGCTTTGTGCCTGATAATGACTACCGCGGCTTCCTGAAGCGCAAAGTGGAAGGCCTGGAAGAAAAGGTAGCGGGTGGCTATTTCGTCGACAAGGAGGGCAAGATCCTGGGCACCCACAAGGGCTACCCCTTCTATACCATCGGCCAGCGCAAGGGCCTGGACATTACCCTGGGCAAGCCAGCCTACGTAACGGCTATTGATCCCGACTCCAACACCGTGACGCTGGGCGACGAGGTGGACCTGGAAAAAGAGCAAATGATCGTAGGCCGTGTAAATATGATCAAATACGACCGCCTGGAAGGGCCCATGGAGGCTATTACCAAGATCCGCTACAAGGACAAGGGCAGCCTGTCGACCATTGAGCTACAGGACAACTCCGTGACCGTGCAGTTCTACGAGAAGGCCAAGGGCATTGCCCCCGGCCAGAGCGCCGTGTTCTACGAAGGCGACGAAGTGATTGGCGGCGGCCTGATCCAAAGGGCTATCCTTTAATGGTTCCATCCCTCCTAAAAAGGGATGGATTACTGGTTTTACCCATATTTTTACAGTAGTTTTATTCCTGTGAGCTACAGGTATGCCTGTACCTTGGGAAAACCCTATTTACTTATGAGAGCATTTTCATTTCGACTGTTAACGATACTGGGATTAAGCCTTTTCGTGCTGGGTTGCGACACGGAGAAAGAAGACCTGCAACTGGAAGTCGCCGGCGATTACGTGGCGCTGCAGCCCGGTAAATACATTACCTACCGGCTGGATTCTACTGTGTTTGTGCAACAAGGACGTGCGCAAGAGATCCATTCCTACCAGGAAAAGCACCAGGTGGATGCTGAGATCAACGACAACCTCGGCCGGAAAAGCTACCGCGTCTTCCGCTATATCCGTAACCTGGCGGGCACTTCGGCCTGGAGCCCTGCCGGCACCTACTTGGTCACGCCGCTGCAGCATTCCCTGGAGGTGATCGAGGACAACATGCGCATAGTGAAGCTCTTCACGCCGGTCAAGGAAGGAGCTACCTGGAAGGGCAACCGCTACCTGGCCCAGGAGCCTTACGCCTCGAAGTTCAACTTCAATAACGATGACAATATGGCCGAGTGGGACTTTGAAATAACCTCGGTAGGCGAGACTGCCACCTTCGGTACCCAGCAGGTGGAGAACATTGTTACCCTGCTGCAACAGGACGAGACCATTAACGACCCAACCACCACGCCAGATACCTACGCTACGCGCACCTTATCGGTGGATAAATACGCCAGGGGCCTTGGGCTGGTATACCAGGAGTTTATAATGTGGGAGTACCAGCCCAACCCCGGCGGCACTTCCTACAGGGTAGGCTTTGGCGTCAAGCGCAGCATGATTGATCATAACTGATAACCAATACCATGAAAGGGATTATACTACCGGTGCTGCTGTTGGTGGTTTTCGGCGCATCCACGATTTCTGCAACGGCACAACTCCGTTACCTTATAAAGCTGAAAAACAAAGGCGGCAGCAGCTACACGCTGGCGGCTCCTTCGGCCTACCTGTCGCAGCGCAGTATCGAGCGGCGCACCCGCTATGGCATTGCCCTGGACAGTACCGATCTTCCAGTAACACCCGGCTATGTGCAGCAAATAGAGAACGTGGCCAACGTGACGGTCTTAAACACCTCCCGCTGGCTCAACTCGGTATCGATACAGATCAGTGATGCCGGCGCGGTGGATGCGGCCCTGGCCACCATCAATAGCTTTCCCTTTGTACAGACCAGCGCCCCCATTGCCGCCCGCCTGATGAGCGCGGGACGAACGGCAAAGGACAAACTGGAGGAATCCTATAGCCCTCCGGCCCTGCGGATGATGGAGGTACAGGATAACTATTACAGCTACGGGCACGCGCTGGCGCAGGTGCGGATCCACCATGGTGAGTTCCTCCACAACATCGGGCTGCGCGGCCTGCCTATGGTCATCGGGGTCATCGACGCGGGTTTTCGCAACTACCAGACCATCTCGGGTTTTGATACGATCCGCACCAACAACCGGGTACTGGGTACCTGGGACTTTGTGGCGGGCAATAATAACGTAAATGATGACCATACCCACGGTACCGGCGTGCTGTCGGCCATGGCCACCAACCTGCCGGGCGTGCTGGTGGGCACGGCGCCCGCGGCCAGCTTTTACCTTTACCGAACCGAAGACGCGGCTACAGAGTACCCCATTGAAGAGCACAACTGGGTGTGTGCGGCCGAAAGGGTGGACAGTGCCGGCGGCGACGTGATCAACTCCTCGCTGGGATACAACCAGTTCAGTGATCCCCGCTATAATTATACCTATGCCGACATGAACGGCAATACCACCATGTCGGCCACTGGCGCGGACCTGGCGGCAAAAAAAGGCATACTCGTTATCAACGCGGCCGGCAACTCGGGTGCCGACGGCTGGAAATACATTCTTACCCCGGCCGATGCCGACAGTGTGCTGGCGGTGGGTAACGTAGGCCGGGACAGTGCAGTTTACTATACCTCCAGCTATGGTCCCTCTTCGGATGGACAGGTAAAGCCCGATGTGGCTTCGGTGGGCGTGGCTACTTCGCTGCAGGATGCCAATGGCAACATCATTGGAGGCTGGGGAACCTCCTTTGCCGCCCCCAACCTGGCAGGGCTGGCTACCTGCCTGTGGGAGGGCTTCCGGGAGCTCAATAACATGAAGATCATCAACGCCCTGCGACAGGCCGGCCATAAAGCGGCGGCTCCCGACGATCGCGTCGGCTACGGCATACCGGATATGAAAAAGGCCGTGCTGGTATTACTGAAGGACTTTGCCACTTCATCGGCCACGCTCACCAATTGTAAGACAGCGATTACCTGGACCAGCAAGGATGTGGCGGCCATGAAGTACGAGATCGAGCGCAAAGGACCCGGGGAGAACACTTACACGAAGGTGGCCGAACGCTTTGGTACCGGTGCCACTTTTGCCAACCAGACGTATACCCTTAGCGACACGACAACCCATACCACTAGTGGCACCATAGCTTATCGTATCCGCCAGGTAATTGATACGGCGGCAGCTACCTATACGGCGGATTACATCGATACCGTAACAGTGAGCTTTAGCTCTCCCTGCCTGACCACAGGTATCAACCCGGTGGAACTGGATGCCAATACCTTTCTCCTGGTTCCGAACCCGGCCCACGAGTCGGTTATGGTGAAAGTAACCACGCCTGCGCCAACCGCCAGCCTGCTCATCCAGGTAACCAATTCCACAGGGCAGGTAGTAGCGCAACTAAGCCGGTCGAAGGGTGCCGGGCTTGCATCTATACCAGTGTCGATAGTGCACCTGGCAAAGGGGAAATACTACGTAAGCGTGTACAACAAAGGCGTGCTGCTGGGCACCCGCGAGCTGCTGAAGCTATAGAGCGCGGAACAGGGCAACATACAGCGTGTCGGCCCTGTCGGAGTAGCCTTTAAAATACTGTTGGGACTGCAGCTGCAGTCCTTTTTTCTGCGCGATCATTTCGACCACCTCTTCGTTCTCGCGGCGAAATACCGAGCAGGTGATATAGACAAAATAGCCCCCAGGCTTTACTGCCCTGACGGCATGGGCAGCGATGCTTTTCTGCAGGTTGGCGTAATAGGTGATCTTTTCCTCCTCAAAGAAGAAGAGCTGCTCGGGCGTACGGCTCCACGTGCCTGCTCCCGAACAGGGAGCATCACAGATCACCACATCGTACTTATTACCCGTAGAGAACTTAGGGGAGGACAGGTCGGCCACGAAACTCTTGTAGCCCACCAGCCCTGCCCGCCTGAAGCGGGCCTGCAGGTTATGAAGGATGCTGGGGCGGATATCCGATACAGTGAGCTCTATTCCACCAAAGAGGTCGTGTGCCAGCAGCGACTTTCCCCCGCTGGCTGCGCAGCAGTCCCACACGGAAGGATTCCAGCCCTTGTCACTTTTAGCGGCCTTCAGGGGGTCCAGTACCTGCTGCGAGCTATAGTCCTGCACCACGGCCTCTTCATCGAGCAGGAGGATATCCTCTATGCGCGTACTGTTGGGAAGTTGCAGGCAGCGGGCGTCTTTCTGTACGGGGGTGATGCCGGCCGCTTCGAGCTTGCGTCCTACACTCTTTTCTTTACCCGGACGCAGGCGCAGGTACAG
>DASWYM010000473.1:0-6855 GCA_036404975.1 Chitinophagaceae bacterium | reverse complement strand
CATCAAAAAATATAACCTGGCATGGAACCATGTTTGGGATCAGGATGGAGTAACAGCCGGAAAATTTAATATTAAATCTTTCCCAACTTATATTTTGCTAGACAAAAATGGCAGGATCATAAATTCTGATATCCGGTCCAATGAATTAGAAGCGTTTTTGAAAGAGAATTTATGAAGTTCATATAGTAAAGACGTTGATTGACTCCCCTCATTTTTATGAATTTATAATTGAGGTAGCAGGCTTTGATTTGTTAGTTTTAGATTTAACAGCAAAACAGGGTAGCGTATAACATAACAGTTTTGCAAAAGCAGGGCTTCTGTGATAAATTAGTACTCCAAACTAGGATTCAGCAGCCTTACAAGAGCCAGAAAGAAGTAACACCGACTTCCCGACCTTCAGCAAAGCTGCGCGTCCGCCGTTGTACACAATGAAAGACCACATCACTTTCAAACACTTTGTAAAATCCTCAATGGATGGCCTTCCCTGCCCTCATCGAAACCGGGGTTTTCCTGGTTGAATAATTTGAACGGGGATTGCTATATTAGATGCCATGAACAATACCAACACCCATAATGAGCGCATTGCAAAAATGACCTTTGCCACGGTCTACCCGATGTACGTGGCCAAAGTGGAAAAGAAAGGCAGGACTAAGGAAGAATTGCACCAGGTAATAGAGTGGCTAACAGGCTTTGATAACGATAAGCTGCAAAAACTAATAAATGAAAAAGTGACGTTTGAGACCTTCTTCCAGCAGGCTTCGCTCACCCCCAATGCGCAGCTCATCACCGGGGTGATCTGCGGGTACCGGGTGGAGGAGATCGAAGACCCGTTGACCCGGCAGGTCCGCTACCTGGACAAGCTGGTGGACGAGCTGGCAAAGGGCCGGAAGATGGAGAAGATCCTACGCACCTCCTAGGGTGATACGATGGCAATAGGTTTAGTCCCAGCTTGGGAAAGCAGGGAGCTTGTACTACTTTAGAGTAGTGAACCTGGAGCAGGGAAACAGTCGAACCATTTTGTTTACGCACTCTATAATCCCTTTTATGGAACGCTGCATGTTTCTGGCAATACTTAGCATCATTCTTATTTCCTGTTCCACCTCCCGCAAAACCACCCTGCGGAATAATGACGGCCTTACGGTGACCGCCTACTATGCGGGCGGCCCGGAAAAGGTGGATTCCTTTGACGCCCAAAAGATCACCCACATCATCCACAGCTTCAGCCGCCTGGAGGGTAACAGGCTGCACGTGCGCACCGGGCGCGACTCGGCCACCATAAAAAAGCTGGTGGGGCTGAAAAAGAAGAACCCCCAACTGAAAGTGCTCCTCGGCTTTGGCGGTTGGGGCGGCTGCGAGACCTGCTCGGACGTGTTTGCCAGCGAGGAGAACCGGGTGGCCTTTGCCCGCTCGGTGAAGGAGCTGGGCGAGCATTTCGGTACCGACGGTATCGACCTCGACTGGGAATACCCTGCCCTGCCCAGCGTGCCGGGCCACGGCTACAAGCCCGAAGACAAACAGGCCTTTACGGCGCTGGTGCAGGCCCTGCGCACCGCCCTGGGCCCTAAGCAAGAGATCAGCCTGGCAGCCGGTGGCTTCCAGCGGGCACTTGACCTCTCGGTGGAATGGGGACCGGTGATGCAGCTGGCCGACCGCGTGAACCTGATGACCTATGACTTTACCACGGGCCCCAGGACCGGCCACAACGCCTCGCTGTTCTCTACCCCGGAACAGCCCCTGTCGGCCGACCAGGGCATCCGCTACCTGCGGCAGTTGGGCGTGCCGGCCCACAAGATCGTGATCGGCGCGGCCTTTTACGCCCGCCGATGGGACTCTATCCCCCCCGTGCAGGGAGGTCTTTACCAGTCCGGCATAGCTGTGGAACCCCTGGCCTTCCGCGACCTGGACCGCACACTGCCCCCCGGCGAAGGCTACGAGCGCCGCTGGGACTCCGTGGCCCATGCACCCTACATTTACAACGCCCGCCTGCAGCAGTTCGCCACCTATGACGACGTTCGCTCGGTAAAGGAGAAAACCAGGTATGCGCGGCAACAGGGGCTGAACGGCATCATGTTCTGGCAGCTGGCCCAGGACAAGCCTTCCGGGGGGCTGCTCCAGGCCATCCACGAGGAAAAGGTTTCCGGCGACGGGCGGTAGCCCCGGCACCTTGCATTTCACTGCCAAACCCAATATCTTTAACCGGGCGGCCCTCGCAGGGCTGCCAGCGCTATAATAACACTTTACCCCTGTGCGCACGTATCGCTTATGAAAAAGCTACTCATTCTGTTTCTTGTAATTGCCGCAGGATGGCAACCCGCCTCCGGCCAGAACGCGTTTGGCGTAAAGGCCGGGATCCAGGCAGCGGACCACGCCAAGGTCTTCACTCCCCCGGACGCCGAACCGCAGGACCAGCTTACCAAACCTTACGCCGGATACGGGGTGGGCGTTTTCTTCAAAGCCAGGCTGGGCAAGCAGTGGGCCTTTGCGGCCGAGACCAACTTTTCGGTCATCGGCTCCAGGACCCAGTACACGACGCCCAGCCAGGTGATGAACCCGGATGGAAAGACCCACTACTACAACGATAAGATCGGCTATATAGAAGTTCCCCTGACGGTACAGTACCGGGTGGGTAAACTGTATGCAGGCATCGGGCCCAGCGTGGCCTATAAACTGTTTTCCAAAATGACCAATTTTGAAGACAGGACGTACGAGACCACGTTCTACAAGAAACTGGATGCGGCCGCCAATATCCTGGCAGGCTACCAGCTTACGGAGCGGTGGGACGTCAACCTGCGCTACAGCCACGGGCTGCTGAACATTCACGAGAACAACGTGTTTATGGAAACCAAAAACCGCTTTCTGAATGTGTCGGTGCTGTACACCCTAAAGTAGGACCACTTCTTTTTACAGATCTCTTGTTTGCACTGGGCAGCAACCTCATCGCCCGGAGCGGCGGTTATTCTCACTACCTTTGTACCGGCATCCTATGAGTAACCGGATGGAGACAGTTTACCTGACACGCTAAAACACTGATGCTATGATCAAGAAGTTCCCTTACGAGTTCACGTTAGACAACGGGACCCACGTGGTCGTTACCCAGACCGGTGCCAACACCTACGACTTTTCCTTAACGCCGCAGGAGGAGCCGGCCAGCCGCTTTACCTATGTGGATGATGGACGGCCCAAGTCGGAATGGGATGAAGAGCTGGAATTTGAACAACTGGATGCCCTGCGCACATTCTGGCTGGCCGAGGAAGATGTTGTTTAGCACCCGGTAAGCCAGCTATTGGATTCCCGTCCTGCTTCTGCCACCGGTTGATCACCGGGATAAAGAGGTGTGGCTAGCCAGGCACCTGGAAAGCGTTGAACAACCAGTGCCTATTCACCCCCCTTCTAAACACCGGGTAAGCCATGTAGAGCCTACTCTTCAAAGCATATATTCTATGGCTACAGCTGGCATTCTGCATGTACATAACCAGCCCTCTATGCGATCCTTTATTCTTTTTGGTTTTGCATTTATAGCCACTGCCTGCAGCAGCAGCGGGCCCTCGCCGGCACCCACGGGCAGGAAGGATCCTCTTATTCCCTTTACGGTGGTCCGCTCCTACCCGCACGACACGACGGCGTACACGGAGGGGTTGCTCGTGCACGATGGTGTTTTATACGAAAGCACCGGCTCGCCGGCGAACCTGCCCCAGACCCGGTCGCTGTTTGGTGCCGTGGATACCGCCACGGGGCGCATCGACGTGAAAGCCGAACTGGACCGGGACAAACATTTTGGCGAGGGCATTGCTTTTTTGGGCGGCAAGGTGTACCAGGTGACTTACCAGAGCCGGGCGGCCTTTGTGTATGACGCCGCCACTTTTAAGCTGCTAAGAGAAGTGAAACTTCCCACTCCGGATGGCTGGGGCCTCACCACCGACGGCGTGCACCTGGTGCTGAGCAACGGCACCAGCAAGATCTATTTTATAGACCCGGCAACGATGAAGACGGTAAAGACGCTCATCGTCCGTGGCAGGAAAGGAAGAACCGCCAACCTGAACGAGCTGGAGCTGGTAAAGGGGGATCTTTATGCCGTGGTGTGGCAAACCAATCACATGGTACGCATCGATACGGCCACCGGTGCCATCACCGGGCGAGTGGACCTCACCAGCCTGGTGCGCGATGCGCGGAAGAAATACCGCGGGGCAAAGGAGTTGAACGGGATGGCGTATGATGCAGCATCGGGAAGGGTATACATAACGGGTAAGATGTGGCCGCACATTTATGAGATCAGGCTGGAGCAGTAGGGCACACATTCCAGGTGCTTTGCAAGAGCAATTGGCTTTGTGGCGATTGAACCTTTCATAGAAACTTGTTTCAATTTGGATTGACAACCAACTTGCTTTGGAACAAGAAGGTGCTTAAATTAGCTAGTTGTGGTGTATTAAAATTGCAAGAATGTTTATTTATCATGGGTGGATAGAGATTGAACACCAAGATTATTTCCAAAAATGGATAGATGTACAAATCGCCTATCCTGAATATAGGAAACGGATTCTTGAAATCACGTCAAACCTGAAGGAAATTGCAGAGGAACAGTTTGATATTCCAGAAACAGACCTTAGAATAATGGATGGTACAAACGGCATTGTAACAGTTCATCTTTCGGGAGGAAGAAATCACTTTCACTATGGCGTGGCAGAACTACTTGGCTGGATTAAAGAAAATGCACCCATGTCACATGGTCTCGTTTTCTGTAGGGATGATGAAAATGACAGGTTTGATAATAAATACTGGGTCATGAGGTTAGCTAAAAACCAAATTCAGGAACTTGAAGACTCCTATTTGTCCCCAATTGACAAGGTAATAGAAAATAAGCATTAGAAGAAGAAACGCACCACAACATCCAGTTTGCTGCAATAGCGACTGTGGTGCTATTGTGAACCACTGTAATTCTAATTAACTTCATTCCTTAACCAAACAGACGGAACACAAACTACCGCTACTGCAAAGCAAGCTGTGAGAACTTTATACTATGTAATCCCATACTAAACTAACTAGCCAACTCATCGCTTTGACTCCAGCAAACCTACTTTCCGACGCGGCATCCACCAGAGGCGGACAGGCTCTACGGAGCTGGGTTCCCACAACCGGCCTGCTACAAACACGGGGCTCCTACGGAGCTGGATACCTACCGCTGTACCACCCTTGGTTCTTTACTGATCAATGATCTGCACCAACAGTGGAATGCCTGTCCGCATAAAAGCAGCCCAAAGCGTGACTGCCGTCACCTTTCCGGTGCGCCAAATGCCCTACCTTGTAGCTATTCCCGCAAGGGGCGATTTTTACTTACCGAAGGACGATCCTGCCCGCTTTACTCCTTTTAACGATAAACGATTGCATATGGATCACCCTCATCAATTCAAACCCGAAAGCCTGATGATGTCGTACGGCTATAAGCCGGCCCTTTCGGAAGGCGCCATCAAGTCGCCGATCTTTCTTACCTCCACCTTTGTGTTCAAAAGCGCCGAAGAAGGCAAGGCCTTTTTCGAGATCGCCTATGGCCTGCGCCAGCGGGGTGCCACTGAAGAGCTAGGACTGATCTACAGCCGCATCAACAACCCCGACCTGGAGATCCTCGAGAACCGCCTCACCCTATGGGACATGGCCGAAGAGTGCGCCGTCTTTGAAAGCGGCATGGCGGCCATCTCCACCGTGCTGCTCGAGTTCCTGAAGCCGGGCGATGGGCTGTTGTACAGCACACCCCTGTACGGGGGTACCGAACACTTCATCCATACTTTCCTGGCCAAGATCGGCGTGAAGACCGTGGCTTTTAAGCCGGGGCAGGAAGAGGGCGAAATAGAAGACCTGGTGAACGCCACCGGCCTGGCCGGCAAGCTGGCGATGATCTATATCGAAACACCCGCCAACCCTACCAATGCCCTTATTGATATTGCCGCCTGCAAGCGCATTGCAGACAAGTACAGCACGGAAGACAGGAAAGTGTACGTGGCGGTGGACAACACCTATATGGGGCCGCTGTGGCAGCACCCGCTGAAGCATGGAGCCGACTTCTCGCTCTACTCGGCCACCAAGTATATTGGCGGGCACAGCGACGTGATCGCGGGCGCCGTGTGCGGCAGCCGCGAAGTGATAGGGCGGGTAAAGACCCTGCGAACCTTCTTTGGCAATATGGCTTCGCCACATACCGGCTGGCTACTGATGCGCAGCCTCGAGACCCTGAAGGTGCGCATGACCCAGCAGGCCCGCAATGCCGAGAAGGTGGCCGCCTGGCTGGCCGGACACCCCAAGGTGGAGAAAGTGTATTACCTGGGGCAGATAGAGCCGGGCACCAAGGAGTATGAGCTCTTTGAGCGGCAATACACGTCGCCGGGCGCGATGCTGTCATTCGACATCCGCGGCGGGGAAGCCGAAGCCTTCCAGTTCCTCAATTCACTTAAGCTGATCAAGCTGGCCGTGAGCCTGGGGGGCACCGAATCGCTGGCCGAGCACCCCGCCACCATGACCCACGTGGATGTGGAGCCGGCACATAAAGAGGAACTGTCGATCACCGGGAAGCTGGTACGCCTCTCCATCGGCGTGGAGTATTACAAGGATATCATCTGGGACATCGAGCAGGCGCTGGCGACCGTGAAGGAAGTGGAGCCTGCGGTGGAAGCTTATTAGATTGGTAACCTGCAAACCGAAGGCCTCGCATAGTTGCGGGGCCTTTTCTTTACGCGAAAGAAAAGCTATTTTTAGGCATTATACCTGTTACCGCCCACCCTATGATTGAACGTTGAACTTAACGATATTCAAATCATAACCAGACGTATGCTGCTTACCAAAAACATTGTATGGGTGCTTTCCTGGGTG
>DASWYM010000472.1:0-9558 GCA_036404975.1 Chitinophagaceae bacterium | reverse complement strand
TATTCATGGTCCAGTCCATCGTCGTAAGCATTGTCGCCAAGGAGCAGCATCAGTTCAGCGGGTTCCTGCTTTACATGCCGGCGGTAGGCTCTCAGGGAGAGGGTTTGATTGAACCAGTCGTTCGTGCCGCAGTCGCCAAAGACGGCTACCCGGATCTTGCGGGTCGTAGCCGGGGGCGGGGCGGTGGTGAAGTAGTTGTCCTTACCGTGCTGCAACACGAACGAAGAACTGCCAAAGCGGTAATAGTAGCGGGTGTCCTCCTTCAGCCCGGTAATCCGGATCTCGTGCTCGGTCGTAAAGACGGAGTCGTTTACTGATAAAATATAGTGGCCATGGCTTATCCCTACTTCCAGCCGGCTATCCGTAGGGATATCGGTTCGCCAGCGCAGGGTGGCACTGCTACCGTTGACCATTTGCAGGTAAGGCCCACGCACCAGCTTAGGCATCTTCTGCTCCTTTTGCCTGCTGTCTTTTATGGAGGCTTTTTTTCCGCTGGAGTAAAATGGCAGACTACCGGAGCAGCCGGTCAAAGCATGAACCATTACCATCTTTATAAACAGCGCCACTAAAGCCTGTACGTGCCTAATCATTCCACTCATTACCGTAAAATAATTAAATCAGTCCCGTTGCCCGCCTTTGCTGCTGTTAATCTTCCAGGCGCGGTTCAACTCTTCGAACTCTTTCACATCCTTTTCACCAAATTCCTTGCCTGTCAGCCCGTGAAGGTCCGGCTGGCCAGCGTCTACCCAGGCGGTAAGCCAAAGGGAGGCAATGGCATGGATCGACTGGCGCATCCGCCGCTCCACCATTCCGTTGAGCTTCTTATTATAGGCTTTGGCAAAAACAGAGGAGTATTGACGCACGATTACACCATTACGCTCTTCGTGGGCAAACTTTTGGTCCCCGGGGAAGGTGGCAGTCAGCTCTCTGTCGGCCAACAGCACTGTATCGGCCGCTTGGGCGCTTTCCAACACCCGCTGCCAGATCAGCTGGGAGGGATAAGGCACATAGGAGGCCTTGCCGGTAAAAAAGTTCCACCCGTGCTCCACGAACAGCTCAGGGATACGGCTCTCCCAAAAGCCATGAACACCCTGCTGACCGGTTAGCTGGCCGTTGTGGTTGGAGGAAACATGCAGCGGCACGTGGATATCAGCCATATAATGGGCCAGGTCGTTGGAGAGCTTTAGGATCCGTAAAGCGTCTTTCTCTTTGAAGGCTTCGGTGAGCCGGTACTGCATCAGGACCAGCCACCAGGGGGCTATGCCGTGTTGGTTCAGGGTGTCTTCGCCGTAGCGAGCCACCGCATCGCTCCAGTGGCGGGGGAGCGAATCGTAGGGATAAGGGCCGTAGTGGTCAATATCTATGAAGTGACGGACGCCTTCCTCTTCCAGCACATAGCGTCGCTTATCGGGATCTCCGCTGTGCTCGCTCAGGAACTGGATATGGGGTTTATAGAACACCATCATTTCAGGGGGCAGCAGAAACACCGCGTAATAACTGATCTTCTGGTGAGCATAGAATCCCCAGCAAAAGCAGTTGAAGGGGAGCAGTATAGTAGTTGCAAAGAGGAACAGGCCTCTTTTAATACACATCGGTTTTGGGTTTTTGCTCCACGGGCACCTCGGTAACGCCCCCACTGATCGCAAACTTCATAGCCTCCGTCGCACTGATATTGGTGATCGGGCGCACCCGGTTCCTGGGTATAAGGTACACGTTTCCGGCAATGGAATAAGACATGGGAATGTAGACCGCCACGTACTCGGTAAAGCCGAAGTCGCGCATTTCGGTTTGCGTGATAAAGCCTACCCGCCATACGTCGTTGTCGTCGATATTAGCCAGTACCGGGCGATTGAACTTCTTCTTCTCCCCGGCAAACGCTTCAAAAAAGTCTTTTACCGTAGAATAAATAAAGCGGATGCCGGGAGTGCGCTCCAGCCAGCTGTCGAAAAGGCTGAACAGGCGCAGCTTGATCAGGGAAGAGCTGAGCCACCCGATCAGGCAGATAAAGGCGATTACTGCCAGAAAGCCCAGGCCATAGTTGCGCACGATCACTTTTCCTTCCTCGTCGCGGTAGGTAAACAGGGGGATCAGGTTATCAATTGATGATACGATCCAATAAACCGCGTAAACAGTAATGGCCAGCGGTGCCATGACCAACAGGCCCTGCAAAAAGTAATTGAACAATCTGCCCAGTGTAAATCCCTCCGGTTTGGGGGTTGATTCCTCGTTCATGGCCCAAAGGTATAGGTGCTATTCATCCCTAAAATACTACGTTCATATAAATTTCATACTGGAAACTCCGGCGACGAAGAAAGTTTCCATAGTTTTGTCCCCGCCATTATGGAAGTAAAAGATCGCATCGCAGAAAAGGCCTACGAGTTGTTTAACCGGTACGGGATCCGCTCCGTCTCGATGGATGACATTGCCACCCAATTGGGTATGTCGAAAAAGACCCTGTACCAGTATTATGCTGATAAGGATGAGTTGGTAACCGCAGTGTTCAACACCGTGCTGGAGGGCAATAAGTCGAACTGCTGCCTGGCAGAGCAGCATTCCGAAAATGCCCTGCACGAGGTGTTCCTGGGCTTCGACAGGGTGCAGGAGATGTTTGCGAACATGAACCCCGCTGTGTTGTTTGATATGGAGAAATACCACCCGGGCACCTTCCGGATTTTTAAGGAATACCAGAATGGCTTTTTGTACAAGATGATCACGGCAAACCTGGAACGGGGGATAAAGGAAGGTCTGTACCGTGAAGGACTGGATATCGATATCCTGACCCGCTTCCGTATCCACAGCGTCATGCTACCTTTCGATCCGGATGTGTTCCCGAGCAACCGGAGCCAGCTGGTTCATATTGAACAGGTGCTGTTGGAGCACTTCCTCTATGGCATTACCACGCCCAAAGGGCAGAAGATGGTAGATAAATATTTATGTCAACGAACCAACAAAGTATAGAAGAATGAACAAAAGACTGAAAGGAATAGGATTGCTCGGCCTGAGCCTCCTGGTGCTGGAAGCCGGTGCGCAGAAGCGCTACGAGTTCTCGGCCAAACAAGCTGCGGCCTATGCCATGAAAAACAGTGTGGCGGTGAAGAATGCCCTGGTGGACGTAAAGATCCAGGAGCAGACTAACCGCGAGATCACAGCTTCTGCCCTTCCGCAGGTTAATGCCAGCACGGGTGTGGCTTATAATCCGAACGTAACCACCCAGACCTTCCCCAACTTTATAGGGGCCGCTACCTATGGTGTGCTGGAGGAGGAAGGTGTGAGTGGCGCCAACGGACCGATCAAGATGCCGGACGACCTGGGCTTTATCCAGGCACAGTTTGGTACCAAGTTCAACAACTCGGTAGGCGTAGACCTGCAACAGCTCCTTTTTGAAGGCCAGGTGTTCGTGGGGCTTCAGGCACGTGCCACTTCTATGCAGTTGGTCCGGAAGAGCGTGGAAGTGACGGAAGAGGCTATTAAGGCTAATGTGTATAAGATATACTATCAGCTTGCTGCCGGGAAGAACCAGCTCAACATCATTGACGCCAACCTGGCACGCCTGCAAAAGCTGGCGGATGATACCAAAAAGCTTTATGATAATGGCTTCGCCGAGCGCATCGATATCGATAAGGTAACCGTGCAGCTGACCAACCTGCAGACGGAAAAGCAAAGAGTGCTCAACACCATTGAGAACGGCTACCTGGGCCTGAAGTACTTGATGGGCATGCCGGCGAGGGATACCCTTGTTTTGACGGAAACCATCACTGATAACGATATCCGCAGCGGGGTTCTGGACGCTACGTTATACACCTACAGCGACCGTAAGGAATACCAGTATGCAGAACTTGGCAAGCGGATGAACGAATTCAATGTGAAGCGATATAAGCTTACCTATTTCCCTACCGTGGCACTGGCTTCCAATTACATGCGACTGCGCCAGGCCGATAAGTTTGGCTTTGGTGGGCAGTGGTTCCCGTCTTCCCAGATAGCGCTCAGGGTAAGTGTGCCCATCTTCGACGGCTTTGCCCGCGACGCCCGGGTGCAAAAAGCTAAGCTGGAGCTGCAGCAAACCGAGAACCGGATCGAAGACTTGAAACTGGCGATTGATCGCGATGTGCAGCAGTCTATTAATAACTATAACTCGGCCTTGGCCACTCTAGACTACCAGAAGCGGAACATGGAGCTGGCCGAGAAAGTATACGGCCAGACAAAAAAGAAATACGAGATCGGGACGGGTTCCACTACCGAGATCAACAATGCCGATGCCGAATTGCGCATTGCGCAAACCAATTATATCAATGCCTTGTACGATGCCATTATTGCCAAGGTGGATTTCTTAAAAGCCACCGGGAAACTCCAGTAATAACAACCACTCACCACACCAAAAAGAAATGTATGCAAAAGAATATTTATTGGCTGTTACTGATAGGACTGATTGCCGCCTCCTGCGGTAACGCCAGAAAAGACAAATCCGCACTGCTGAATGACAAGAAAGCCGAACTACAGGAACTAAAGGCCGACCAGAAGGAACTGAACGATAAGATCGCTACGCTGGAGACGGAGATCGCTAAGCTAGATACAACCAACGTCAGTGCCGGTAAGCCCAAACTGGTGGCCATTGAGCTGGTGGGGCCTAATGCCTTTACCCACTACGTGGATTTACAGGGTAAGATCGATGCCGAAAATGTAGGCTATGTGGCACCCCGTGGCCAGGGTGGACAGATCCGTGCTCTTTATGTAAAGCAAGGACAATACGTTAAAAAGGGACAGCTCCTCATGAAACTGGACGATGCCGTAGTCCGCACCCAACTGGACCAGCTGAACTCACAGCTGGCCTTCCAGCAGGATCTTTATAAGCGCCAGCAGAACCTTTGGAAAGAAGGCATCGGCACCGAAGTGCAGCTGACTTCTGCCCGCCAGAACGTGATCTCTCTGCAGAAGCAGATTGCTTCCGTACAAGAGCAATTGTCTTTGTCGAATGTTTATGCACCCATTAGTGGGGTGGCCGAAGAAGTAAATGTGAGGGTGGGAGAGTTCTTCAGCCCCCAGTCTGCTGCCACACCCGGTGCCGGCATTCGTATCGTAAATACGGGCACCCTGAAAGTAGTGGCCGATGTTCCGGAAAACTACCTGGGTAAGATTGGTGTGGGAAGTTCCATACAGGTACAGCTGCCCAACACCCGCCGCGTGATCGAGACCAAAGTGAAAGTAGCCGGAAAGGTCATTGATCCGGCCACTCGCGCTTTTTATATCGAAGCACCTATCCCTTCGGATCCAGACTTTAAACCCAACCAGATTGCTATCGTAAAGATCCAGGACTACGCTACCTCCAACGCCATTACTATCCCGCTGAGCACGCTGCAGAATGATGAGAGCGGAAAGTTTGTGATGGTAGCTGAGAAAGAAGGCGGCAGGCTGGTGGCCCGCAAGCACAAGATCATCGTAGGCGAACTGTACGGCGACCGCCTGGAAGTAAAGAGCGGCCTGCAGCCGGGTGACCAGCTGATCACCGAGGGCTTTCAGAGTCTTTATGAAGGACAACTGCTGACCACCAACATCGCCCAATAACAGACCGGAAAGCTTCCATAAACCTATTGAGATGAAAGTAAAAGAATTGATAACTGACCGCTTTAAGCATTTCGGTCCCACCACCTGGAGTATCAAGAACAAGACCTCTATCTACCTGCTCATGCTCTTTGTGAGCATTGCAGGGATCTACCAGTTCATCACCCTGCCTAAAGAGCAGTTTCCTGATATCGTAATTCCTACCATTTATGTGCAGACCGTGTATGTGGGTAACTCGCCGCGGGATATGGAGAACCTGGTGACCAGCCCCATTGAAAAAGAGATCAAAGGCATTACCGGTGCCAAGATCAACAAAGTGACCAGCACGTCGGTGCAGGACTTTTCAGCCATTATGGTGGAGTTCAGTACGGATGTGAAGACCGACGTGGCCCTTCAGAAAGTGCGCGATGCGGTGGATAAGGCCAAGAGTGACCTGCCTACCGACCTGACGCAGGACCCTACCGTGCTGGAGGTGAGCTTTTCGGAAATGCCCATCATGTACGTCAATGTCAGTGGCGACTACGATGCCATGCGCCTGAAGGAATATGCTGATGAACTGCAGGATCATTTGGAAGAGTTGCCTCAACTTAGCCGGGTTGACCTGGTGGGAGCGCCCGAGCGCGAGTTCCAGATCAACGTCGATAACCTGCGCATGGAGAGTGCCGGTGTCACCTTTGATGATATCGCCCGTTCGGTACAGTACGAGAATATGGATATCTCAGGTGGCCAGTTGGAAGTAGGCAATACCAAGCGTAACCTTCAACTGAAAGGACAGTTCAAGACGAAGTATGACCTGGAGAAAGTGGTGATACGAAACACCAACGGCGCCCCCATTTACCTGAAAGATATTGCCGAAGTAAAGGATACCGTCAAGGAAAAGGAAAGCTACGCCCGCCTCAATGGTCAGAAAGTGATTACCCTGAATATCATCAAGCGGGCTGGAGAAAACCTGATTGAAACTTCAGAAGACGTGAACCGGGTGGTGGATGAACTAAAAAGTACCCAGTTTCCCAAGGACCTTGAAGTAGTGATTACCGGCGACCAGAGTGTTTCTACCCGCATCTCGTTTAATGAGCTGGTAAACTCCATCATCATCGGCTTTATCCTGGTGCTGCTCATCCTCATGTTCTTTATGGGCGTTACCAACGCCTTCTTCGTGGCGCTGTCCGTGCCCCTGAGTATGTTCGTGGCCTTTATGTTCCTGCCGGCGGCAGACATTATTACGGGCAGCAACGTAACCCTGAACTTTATTGTGCTGTTCGCCCTGCTCTTTGGCCTGGGCATCATTGTCGACGATGCCATTGTAGTAATCGAAAACACCCACCGCATCTTCGTACAGTCAGGCGGACGGCTGGGACCACAGAAATCGGCTATGATGGCGGCAGGGGAGGTGTTTGTGCCCGTGCTGGTTGGTACGCTCACAACGCTCGCTCCTTTCTTCCCGCTGCTCTTCTGGCCAGGGATCATTGGTAAGTTCATGATCTACCTGCCTACGATGCTCATCTTTACACTTACAGCGTCGCTGATCGTGGCGTTCATTATGAACCCCGTGTTCGCTGTGGACTTCATGAACCATGAAGAACATAACCGCGAACCTAAAAGTGCGATCTTCCGCAAGCCCTTGTTCTGGGTATTTGTGGGTGTGGGTATACTGCTGGATGTACTGGGCTTTACCTTCCTGGGCAACCTGCAACTGTTTATCCTGCTGATGGCTGTCTTCAACCGCTATGTCCTTCATGATGCAATCCATGGCTTCCAGAACCGTGTGCTGCCTGCCATCATGAACCGCTACGAACGCGCCCTGCGCTGGGCCCTGCATGGCTGGCGTCCCGTTTGGCTGCTGGTGGGCACCTTTGGTCTGCTCATCTTTACCTTCTTTGTATTCAGTATCGCAGCCCAGAGCGGACGGGTACCGGTGGTATTCTTTCCCAAGGGTGATCCCAATTTTGTTTATGTGTACCTGAAGCTTCCTACCGGCACCGATGTGGAGTACACCGACTCTATCACCCGCAACCTGGAGCAGCGCGTTTATGCCGCCCTGGATATGGAAGGGGGTAAGCCCAATCCTATTGTGGAAAGTGTCATCTCCAACGTAGCGGTTGGAGCCAGTGATCCCAACAGCGGTGACCGCAGCACCCGACCCGAACTGGGACGCATACAGGTATCTTTCGTGGAGTTCGAAAAGCGTCACGGCGTGTCTACGGCGCCTTACCTTGATTCCATCCGGAAGGTGGTAAGGGGAATACCCGGTGCCGAGTTATCGGTCGACCAGGAGCAGGGAGGTCCACCCACCGATCCGCCCATCAATATCGAAGTGGCGAGCGAAGACTTTGACGCTCTTACCAAAACAGCGGTATCGCTGAAGAACTACCTCGACTCCATACAGGTGCCTGGTGTGGAAGAACTGAAGATGGACGTGGACCTGCAGAACCCGGAGATCACTCTGTCTGTGGACCGGGAGCGGGCTCTTATCGAAGGTGTTTCTTCTGCCCAGATCGGGATGGCCGTGCGCACTGCCCTCTTTGGCCGCGAGGTGTCAAAGATAAAGGAAGGAGAGGATGAGTACAAGATCCAGTTGCGCAATAATGAGCTGCAGCGGAAAAACATATCCGACCTGCTCAATATGAACATTGCCTTCCGGGATATGGCCACCGGCGGGCGGGTTAAAAGCGTGCCTATCTCTTCCCTGGTAACAGTGGATTATACGAGCACCTATGGCAGCGTCAAGCGCAAGGACCAGAAGAGGGTGATCACCATTCGTTCCAATGTGTTGAGTGGCTACACCCCAACGGCAGTAAACCCGGTGATTGCCCAATATATTAGCGAGTTTAAGAAGAAGCCCGAAAACGTGACCATCCGCCAGACAGGTGAGGGGGAGCAGCAGGCCGAGACCGGCGCCTTCCTCATGCAGGCCCTGTTCATTGCCCTGGCACTGATCCTGTTCTTCCTCGTGCTCCAGTTTAACTCCATCTCCAAATCGGTGATCATTCTTACCGAGATCGTCTTCTCGCTCATTGGTGTGCTCCTTGGTTTCGCCTTTACCGGCATGACCATATCGGTAGTAATGACCGGTATCGGTATCGTAGGCCTGGCGGGTATCGTGGTGAAGAACGGTATCCTGGTGATCGAGTTTGCCGATGAGCTAAGGTCAAGAGGGATGCGTACGAGGGAAGCAGTTATCCAGGCCGGCAAGACGCGTATCATCCCGGTGTTGCTCACGGCACTGGCAGCCATCCTGGCGCTGATCCCTCTGGCCGTAGGTTTCAACATCAACTTCATCACGATGTTCTCAGAGCTGAACCCGCACATCTTCTTCGGGGGCGACAACGCCGTGTTCTGGGCACCGCTGTCGTGGACCATCATCTTCGGTCTCACCTTCGCCTTCTTCATGACCCTGCTGATGGTGCCGGCCATGTACCTCATCGCCGAGCGGCTGAAGCGCCCCATGCGCAACATGTATGGAGGTAAATGGATCTCGATGTTGGGTATCCCACCCCTGACGCTGCTCTTTATCCCGCTGATGATCGTAACGGCCATTCGGCACAATAGGGATGTAGAGCGCAGGCGCCGCCGGCTAGGCAGCAGGGCCAACGAAGCCCATATCGGCAGTTGGCTATAAACGAAGTGTTGTGAATGTGAAAAAAAGCGGCTCCCTGTTGAGCCGCTTTTTCTATGTTTATACCATTGATGGTGCAAACTCCTGCACGTGCCAGGCAGAGAGCTTTCCTCAGGAAGCCGCACTGTCAGAAATGCTGAGCTGCTATACTTCGGAAGTCCCAGGAATGTAACCCGTCTCACCTTCCACCTTTCACAGCCCACGTCCTCAGCTCGCTTTCCCCTTTCGCTCCCAATGATCCTTGATCAGCTTTCCCTCGCGGTCATACTTCAGGGTCCGTGCATAGCGGTCGCCGCGGATAGTACCATCTTCGCCTTCGCGTCCCAGGAAGAGCTGGATGGGGTTACCCTCCTCGTCGGTCCTGAACGCCATATCATTGCCCCTGA
>DASWYM010000471.1:0-5673 GCA_036404975.1 Chitinophagaceae bacterium | reverse complement strand
AGGCCAAAGGCATAACCGCCGGCGTGCATACCCCCCTGTTCAATATCGATGAAGCGGCTATTGAAACGGGTATAGGGATGATGGCTACGTTGGGAGCAATGGCGCAGCCGGAGTGATAGGAATTAGGGATTAGTAATTGGGTGGAACGAACAGATTTCTTGTAAAAAGACAAAGACCAGTGGGCTGGTAGGTGCTCAGGTCTTTGTCATCTATACTATCTTATCCATGCTTCGTTAACGGCTCATGCCTGAACTGCCGAGGCCTGATGAAGACAAAGAAGCGCGTTCACCCCTGCGGGAAGCTTCTCCACCTTTCCTTGTCTGTATTGGTTCAAATGGTAGGCCACCATACCGGGCCTTGTTCAATGAAAACTTGCCAGCTATGATTAATTTGTATTTTGCAGCCCGGAAGTAGAACGGTTGCAAGGCGACACCAGGTGTTTTTCCACCCCGAAGAGCCTATGTTGATTAAAACCGGCTACCTAATAAATCACTTATGCAAAAAGACTTACGTAAACAACAGGCACTTGAATACCATTCCAAAGGCAAGCCTGGAAAGATCGAAGTTATTCCTACGAAAGAAGCCAAAACCCAAAGAGACCTCTCCTTAGCTTATTCTCCCGGCGTGGCCGAGCCCTGTAAAGAGATCGCGGCCAACAAGGAGGACGTTTATAAATATACTGCGAAGGGCAACCTGGTGGCGGTGATCAGCAATGGCACCGCGGTGCTGGGCCTGGGCGATATCGGCCCGGAGGCCGGCAAGCCGGTGATGGAAGGAAAGGGCGTGCTATTCAAGATCTTTGCCGACATCGACGTGTTCGACATCGAGATCAACGAGAAAGACCCGGTGAAATTTGTGCAGATCGTAAAGGCCCTGGAGCCCACCTTCGGGGGCATCAACCTCGAAGACATCAAGGCCCCGGAATGCTTCTATATCGAGCGCGAGCTGCGCGAGCAGCTCACCATCCCGGTGATGCACGATGACCAACATGGTACCGCCATCATCAGCGGCGCTGCCCTGCTGAACGCCTTACAACTGCAGAAGAAAAAGATCGAGAAGGCCCGCTTCGTGGTCAACGGGGCCGGCGCTGCCGCCATGGCCTGCATCCAGTTGTATGTGTCGCTGGGCGCCCTGCCGGAGAACTTTATCATCTTTGACCGCAAGGGTTCGCTGCATAAAGGACGAACCGACCTGGAAGACTTCAAAAAGAAGTTCGCCAATGGTGAATCGGACATGACGCTGGACCAGGCGATGAAAGACGCCGACGTGTTTGTAGGCCTGAGCGTGGGCAACGTAGTGACCCCCGACATGGTTAAAAGCATGGCCAAGAACCCCATTGTCTTTGCCATGGCTAACCCCGACCCGGAGATCAGCTGGGAGGACGCCACCGGCGCCCGCAAGGACGTGATCATGGCGACGGGCCGATCGGATTACCCCAACCAGGTAAACAACGTACTGGGCTTTCCCTACATCTTCCGGGGCGCCCTGGATGTGCGGGCCACCCAGATCAACGAGGCCATGAAGATGGCCGCCGTGCGCGCGCTGGCTGAGCTGGCCCGCACACCGGTGCCGGATATTGTGAACCTGGCGTACAATACCAAGAACATTAATTTCGGTGCCGAATACATCATCCCCAAACCGCTGGACCCCCGCCTGCTGGCAGCCGTGGCCCCGGCCGTAGCAAAGGCCGCTATTGAAAGCGGAGTGGCCATGAAGCCCATTACCGACTGGGAAGCTTATACCAACGAGCTGAACAGCCGCCTGGGCCTCGACAACCAGCTGATGCGCATCCTGGGCAACAAGGCCCGCCAGGATCCACGCCGTATCGTCTTTGCCGAAGCCGACAATGTGAAGATCCTCAAGGCCGCCCAGATCGTGATCGACGAAGGTATTGGCTTCCCCATCCTGCTGGGTGACGAGACCAAGATCCGAACCATTGCCCAGGACAACAAGATCGATATCGAAGGCCTGCCGATCTATGATCCCCGTTCCGAAGCTATGGACGCCAAGCGCAACGAATACGCCGAAGTGTTCTTTAAGAAGCGCGGCCGTAAGGGCTTCAACTTTTACGAGTCCAAGAAGGTGATGAAGGACCGCAACTACTTTGGCTCTATGATGGTGGAGATGGGTGACGCCGATGCCATGATCTCGGGTCTTTCGAAAAACTATCCCGACACCATCCGCCCGGCCATCCAGATCATTGGCGTGGAAGAAGGTACCAAGCGCATTGCGGGCATGTATATCATGCTGACCAAAAAAGGCCCCCTGTTCCTGGCAGATACGACGGTCAACTTCAACCCAACAGCGGAAGAGCTGGCTGAGATTACCCTGCTGGTGGCCAAGGAAGTGCGCAATTTCAACGTCATTCCGCGCATTGCCATGCTTAGCTACTCCAACTTTGGCTCGTCCAACTCTCCGGAAGCAAGGCTGGTGGCCGATGCCCACAAGCTGGTGAAAAAGGCCATGCCTTCGCTCATCGTAGATGGCGAGATGCAGGCCAGCCTGGCGTTCAACTGCGAGCTGCTGAAAGAAAACTACCCCTTTAGTGAGCTGGCCGACAAGGACGTGAACACCCTGATCTTTCCCAACCTGGCGTCGGGAAATATCGCCTATAACCTGCTCAAAGAGGTGGGTGGCGCCGATGCCATTGGCCCGATTTTGTTAGGCCTGAAGAAGCCGGTGCACATCCTGCAATTGGGCTCCTCGGTGCGCAGCATCGTCAATATGGCAACCATTGCGGTGGTGGACGCACAGATAAAGGGACAGATAGCCATGGATGAAATGATCCGCCGCTCACCGTGGTGGAAGCGCTTAAAACGTTCAAACAAAGGACAGGTTCCAACAAGTTAATCGTATGAAAGTACTCAACGATCTCGGCAAATATTTCCTGATGATGCGCGGTATGTTCTCCAGGCCGGAGAACTGGAAAATGTACTGGAAGGAGTTTATGCACCAGTGTTCGGAGATAGGGATCGGCTCCCTGGCCATCGTGGTGATCATCTCGGTGTTTATCGGGGCGGTGTCGGCGGTGCAGACAGCTTACCAGATGACCACGCCCTTTATCCCGCGGGAAACCATCTCGATGATCGTGCGCGACACGGTGATCCTGGAGTTCTCGCCCACCCTGGTCTCTATTGTACTGGCCGGTGTGGTGGGCAGTAAGATTGCCGGCGAGCTGGGAAACATGCGGGTGTCGGAGCAGATCGATGCTTTGGAAATCATGGGCATCAACACCAAAGCCTACCTGGTGCTGCCCAAGATCCTGGCGGCACTGGTAGTGGTGCCGATGCTGGTGGTGATCTCGATGATCCTGGGCATCTGGGGGGGCCGCTTTGCCAGCGACGCTACGGGGATCGTATCCGCCTACACTTATGATAAAGGCCTGTTGATGGCCTTTATTCCCTACAACGTATTTTTCGCCCTGTCGAAGGCCTACACGTTTGCCTTCCTGCTTTCAAGCATCCCTGCCTTCTACGGGTATAACGTAAAGGGCGGAGCTTTAGAGATCGGAAGATCGAGTACGAAAGCAGTGGTGGTCAGCTGTGTGTCGATCCTGTTTGCAGACTTTATATTAGCGGCAATACTTTTACAATAACTATGATAGAGGTTAAAGATCTACGAAAGGGGTTTGAGGGCAAGGAAGTGCTCAAGGGTGTGGACGCGGTGATGAAGGCCGGGCAGTGCAACCTGATCATCGGTGCCAGCGTCAGCGGTAAGACGGTATTTATGAAGTGCCTGGTGGGCCTCTTCCAGCCCGATACCGGTGATATCCTGTACAGCGGCCACAACTTTACCCGGATGAGCGTGGAGGAGAAGAAAGAGATCCGTAAGGAGATCGGCATGCTCTTCCAGGGCTCGGCTCTTTTCAGCTCCATGACCGTGGAGGAAAATATCATCTTCCCCCTGGACATGTTCACCAGGGAGAGCCGGAAAAAGAAGATGGAACGGGTGAACGAGGTGCTGGAGCGCGTGAACCTGAAAGGCAGTAACAAGAAATTCCCCGCCGAGCTCAGTGGCGGTATGATGAAACGGGTGGGTATCGCGCGGGCTATTGTGCTGAATCCTAAATACCTCTTTGTCGATGAACCCAACTCGGGTCTCGATCCCCAGACCTCGGGGCTGATTGATCAGCTGATCAAAGACATTACGGACGAATACAAGATCACCACCGTCATCAATACCCACGACATGAACTCGGTGATGGAGATTGGTGATAATATCATTTACATGTACCAGGGGCACAAGGAATGGGAAGGCAACCGCAAGGAGATCATCTTTAGTAAGAACGAGCGGCTGAACGACTTCATCTTTGCCTCCGAGTTTTTGAAGGACGCCAAGGATATGCGGATGCTGGAGCAGACCGGGAAGATCTCCAACGACCGTGACATGGAAAAGATCCTCAAAAGCGACGCTCCCCTGCCGGCGCCCCCACCCCCGACCCCTAAAGGGGAGGATGGAAGCGAGCAACCGAAGCAGTGAGGGATGAGTGATGAGTGATGAGTGGAGTACCTGCCATCCTGAATACTTAAAAGAATAAAGCCCCCGGGAATCTTTTCCCGGGGGCTTTATCTTGTAGTAAACTTTTGGTTATTGGAACTCAGCGCCCTATCACCCCGGGTGGGAGGCAGGGTGAGATCGGCAAGAAAGCGGCCGTTCATAGCGCATAATCCTTACTTTTGCCCAACTTTTAAATGCTGTTATGAGTATTCTTGTCAATAAAAACTCCAGAGTTTTAGTTCAGGGATTTACCGGTACGGAAGGTACATTCCATGCCTCCCAGATGATTGAGTACGGGACCAACGTAGTGGGTGGTGTCACTCCCGGCAAGGGCGGGCACGATCACCTGGACCGCAGGGTATTCAATACCGTGGCGGATTGCGTGAAGGAAACGGGTGCCGACGTGTCGATCATCTTTGTGCCGCCGGCCTTTGCCGCCGATGCGATCATGGAAGCTGCCGACGCCGGTGTGGGCCTGGTGGTGTGCATCACCGAGGGTATTCCCGTACAGGATATGGTAAAGGTGAAGTCGTACCTGCAGACCACGAAGACCCGCCTGGTTGGGCCTAACTGCCCGGGCGTGATCACTGCCGGCCAGTGCAAGGTGGGCATCATGCCGGGCTTTGTGTTTATTCCCGGACGGATCGGCATTGTCTCCAAATCGGGTACGCTGACCTACGAGGCCGCCGACCAGGTAGCCAAGGCTGGACTGGGTATTTCGACTGCGGTGGGTATTGGTGGTGACCCCATCATCGGTACGACTACCAAAGAGGCCGTAGAGCTGTTTATGAATGACCCCGAAACCGACGCCATTGTGATGATCGGTGAGATTGGTGGGGGCATGGAAGCCGAAGCTGCCCGTTGGATCAAGGAAACCGGTAACCGCAAGCCTGTAGTTGGCTTTATTGCCGGCCAGACCGCGCCTCCGGGACGCCGTATGGGTCACGCCGGAGCTATCGTGGGAGGTGCAGAAGATACAGCTGAGGCGAAGATGAAGATCATGGCCGAGTGTGGTATCCACGTGGTACAAAGTCCTGCCGACATTGGTAAGACCATGGCACAGGTGTACAGCAAGTAAAAGGTTTATGGTCCATGGTCCATAGACAGGAGCAATTTGAATAAGTCTGCAAAGGTTTGATGGCCTTGAGCAGTACAGATACAAAAGGTGATGCCCTT
>DASWYM010000470.1:0-6899 GCA_036404975.1 Chitinophagaceae bacterium | reverse complement strand
GGGCTATCCGGTTTACTGCTTCGGCTTTCTTCCGGGTCCGCTCCGAGGTTGTCCCGACCTTCTTCCGACCCTTATAAGAGTCGGAACAACGTCGGGACAACCTCGGGAGAAGGTCGGGACAAGGTCGGAAGAACCCCCTCTTTGGGCAGGAGGGATTGGGAATTAGGAATTGGAGATTAGGAAGAAAACCGGGAAAAAAGAGACATTTTGGTCTTCGGACACCGCTATTTACCATAGGCCATGGACCATGGACCTTCTGCTCGCAGCTCGTAGCTCATAGCTCGCAGCTTCTTTCCTGCCTGCCGTCTCACGCCTCGCCGTCAGCCCCTTTTCCGTACCTTTGCCCCTCTCCAAACAGTTACAAAACGATTGGAATCAAGCCATGCAAAGTACCGTTTCTGATACCGTCCTGAAGAATACTGCGGCTGTGGCCGTAGATCAGCGCATTTACCTGGATAATGCCGCCACTACGCCCCTCGACCCCGAGGTGCTGGAAGCCATGTTGCCTTATATGCAGACCCATTTCGGCAACCCTTCCTCCATTTATTCCTACGGGCGCGAAACGCGCCTGGCGGTGGAAACAGCCCGTAAGTCGGTGGCCAGGATCCTGGGTGCCCGTCCCGGCGAGATCTTTTTTACCTCCGGGGGCACGGAGAGCAACAATACGGCTATTCTGACCTCGATCAGGGACCTCGGCTGTAAGCATATTATTACCTCGCCCATCGAGCACCACGCGGTGCTGCATACCGTGGAGCACTACGGCCATTCGGGCGGAGTGACGTTCAGCTTTGTCAGGCTGACCGACTGCGGTGAGGTGGACTACCACGACCTGGAAGAGCAGTTGGCTAACGCGAAGGAAAAGACCCTGGTGACCCTTATGCACGCCAACAACGAGATCGGCACCCTGCTGAGCATCAAGCACGTGGGTGAGCTCTGCCGTAAGTACGGGGCTATTTTCCACTCCGATTGCGTACAAACGGTAGGGCACTACCCGATCAACCTAGGCGAGCTGTATATCCATTTCATTTCGGCTTCCGGCCATAAGTTTCACGGGCCAAAGGGGACGGGTATCCTGTACGTAAACGAAAACGTTATTATAAAGCCCCTGATCCTTGGGGGCGGGCAGGAGCGCAACATGCGGGCCGGTACCGAAAACGTGTACGGCATCGTGGGGTTTGCCAAAGCCCTGGAGATCGCGATGCGCGACTATGAAAAAGACAGCGCCTACATCCGCAGCCTGAAGCAGTATATGAAAGAACAGCTGGCGCATCAGATCCAAGGCACCTCGTTCAATTGCACCGATAATTCGCTCTATACCGTGTTGAGCGCGTGCTTCCCCAAAACGGAGAAATCGGAGATGCTGCTCTTCAGCCTCGACATCAACAACATCTGTGCTTCCGGGGGCAGTGCCTGCAGCAGCGGCGCCGATGCGGGTTCCCATGTCATGAAGGCCCTGCATAAAGCAGAGCAGTACGCTACGGTGCGCTTTTCGTTCAGCAAGTACAATACAAAAGAAGAGATCGACCGGGCAGTAGCAAAGCTAAAGGAGCTTATTTAAGCTGGGCGCCCTTCACCACTTCGCTGGGCAGCTGCCCGAACTCCTTTTTAAAGGCGAGGGTAAAGTTGCTCAGGTTGGAGTAGCCCAGGGTGTAACCAACATCCTTAATGGAAAAGTTGCCCGACAGCAGCATCATCTTGGCTTTCTGCATGCGCTGCTTCTGGAAATACTCGTACGGCGGCAGGCCGTAGACGTTCTTAAAGATCTTTTTGAGCTTCGATTCACTCATGGCCACCGTCTTGGCCAGCTCCTTGATGGTGGGAGGCAGCACCGTAACGTCATTGGTGAGGATGGATTCCACCTTCTGGGCAGATTTAATGTCCTCCCGCGGGATGTGCACATTGGCCGTCAGGCTCTGGGACTCATTATACAGCCAGTTAAAGAAGATCTCCACGATGCGCATAATCCGGTTCTGGTAATACAGGAGGTTATGGTTATGGTCCTCCATAATCTCGGAGAAGAGTTGCTTCGACTCGTTTCCGATGGGTTTGGACCAGATGCCTGAGGCTTTCAGGTTGATGTAGGCCTCCAGGATGTCCTGGTTGCCTTCGAGCTTCAGGTATTGCTTCATCCATTCGGGGGTGAGACGTACCCGGAACCCTTTGACCTCTATATTGCGCGACAGGTATACTTCTATGTCGTGCAGGTAGCTGGAGAGGAACAGGGCAGAGGAGCGCTGGGAGTTTTCCGCCATTTTGTCGTTGTCGATCTTTACTTCCACCGCGGAGAAGTTCTTGACCGAATCGAATTGCAGGGTATAATACTCCTGCTCGTCTTTTTCTCGGCGGAACAGCACATCATAGTTGAAGCGCATGTCGTATACTATGGCTTCGATGTCGTCACCAAAGCAGAGAAGTTTGATATACCCGGAGCCTGCTTCCTCCGGGATGGTGAGGACATTGTCCTCAATAGTGGTATTCAGAGCAGCTGCAAACTGTTCCAGGTAATCTTTATACGAAGTTAGTTTATAATTAAAGGTCATTTATTCATTCATAAATAGCGCAAAGGGTTCCTTCGGGCCGCCAGAATATACCGCTTCATGTTCATCCAGAAGGCCATCACCATATACACTACCACCGGGGAGCCAAAGGTGAGAAAAGAAATGTAGATAAACCACATACGGATGCGCGAGGTGGCAATACCCATTTTCTCTCCTATTGCAGTACATACACCAAAGGCCTGCCACTCGATAAAGTTCTTTAACTGCTTCATGTAGCTAATTTAATTTTTTTTGAGGGTTCAGCAATACATCAGTTCAGCTTCCCTTTTAAACTGTTTTCAATAACTTTGCACCACTTTGAGAAATGATACTGTCATTACTACAAATGGAGTGCCCGTATCGTTGAACCCTATTTAAAAAAAGCCGAAATGATTTTTGACCTGGACTTAATTAAGAATTTATACAGTGAATTGCCTGCGAAGGTAGCAAGCGCCCGCAATTTATTGAAACGTCCTTTAACACTCGCTGAAAAGATTTTATACGCTCATACGTTCACCCCGGCCGCCCGTAACTACGAGCGCGGCAAGGATTATGTGGACTTTGCCCCGGATCGTGTAGCCATGCAGGATGCCACTGCGCAGATGGCCCTGCTGCAATTCGATACCTGTGGCCGCAAGCAGGTAGCGGTTCCTTCCACGGTGCACTGCGATCACCTGATCCAGGCGAAAGTAGGTGCCAAAGAGGATCTGAACGTGGCTATTGATACGAACAGGGAAGTATACGACTTCCTGGCTTCAATTTCGAATAAATATGGTATTGGCTTCTGGAAGCCCGGTGCAGGGATCATCCACCAGGTGGTGCTGGAGAACTATGCTTTCCCCGGAGGGATGATGATCGGTACCGATTCGCATACGCCCAACGCTGGCGGTCTGGGAATGATCGCTATAGGTGTGGGTGGTGCCGATGCGGTGGACGTAATGGCCGGTCTGGCCTGGGAGCTGAAGATGCCTAAGCTGATTGGTATCAAGCTCACCGGCAAAATGAATGGCTGGACGTCGGCAAAAGACGTGATCCTGAAAGTGGCCGGTATCCTGACCGTGAAGGGGGGCACCGGTGCGATTGTAGAATACTTTGGCGAGGGTGCCGACTCCTTAAGCTGTACCGGTAAGGCCACCATCTGTAACATGGGTGCTGAGATCGGTGCCACCTGCTCGGTATTTACGTATGACGACCGGATGGCTGATTACCTGAAAGCTACCGGCAGGGAAGAAGTGGCCCGCCTGGCCAACGAGGTTCGCGAGCACCTGCGCCCGGATGCCGAGGTATACGCCAATCCTCAAAAATACTACGACCAGGTAATCGAGATCAACCTGAGCGAGCTGGAGCCCCATGTGAACGGCCCCTTCACCCCGGACCTGGCAACCCCCATCTCCAAGATGGCCGAGGCTGTAGCCGCCAATGGCTGGCCCGACCAGGTGGAAGTGGCCCTGATTGGTTCCTGTACGAACTCTTCATACGAAGACATCAGCCGCTCTGCCTCTATCGCCGCCCAGGCGAAAGCCAAGGGCTTAAAGACCAACAGTGAGTTTACGGTGACGCCAGGTTCGGAGCTGGTGCGCTTTACTATTGAGCGGGATGGCTACCTGAACACCTTTGACGAGATCGGTGGTGTGGTGCTGGCCAACGCCTGCGGACCATGCATCGGTCAGTGGGCCCGTCACATCGACGACCCCCAGCGCAAGAACACGATCGTTACTTCGTTCAATAGAAACTTTGCCAAGCGTAACGACGGCCTGGCCTCTACCCACGCATTCGTGGCTTCTCCTGAGATCGTAACCGCTTATGCCATTGCCGGACGCCTGTCGTTCAACCCGCTGAAGGATAGGCTGGTGAATGAGAAGGGCGAGGAAGTGATGCTCGATGAGCCCAAGGGCTTTGAACTGCCTCCCCGGGGCTTCTCGGTGGACGATCCCGGCTACCAGGCACCAGCCGAAGACGGCAGTGGGGTGCAGGTGGTTGTGCGCGGTGATTCGCAGCGCCTGCAATTGCTGGAGCCATTCCCGCTTTGGGAAGGTACCGACCTGAATGGCCTGCGCCTGCTCATCAAGGTAAGAGGTAAGTGTACTACAGACCATATATCTATGGCAGGCCCCTGGCTGAAATACCGTGGCCACCTGGACAACATTTCCAACAACATGCTCATCGGCGCGGTGAACTTCTTTAACAACCAGACCGACAGCGTGAAGAGCCAGCTCACGGGCGAATACGGACCCGTACCGGCCGTACAGCGCAAGTACAAGGCCTCCGGCATCGGAACGGTGGTAGTGGGGGATGAGAACTACGGTGAAGGTTCCTCCCGCGAGCACGCCGCCATGGAGCCCCGTCACCTGGGTGTTCGCGCCATCGTGGTGAAGAGCTTTGCCCGTATCCACGAGACCAACCTGAAAAAGCAGGGTATGCTGGCACTGACCTTTGCCAACAAAGAAGACTACGATAAGATCCTGGAAGACGATGTGCTCGATATTACCGGTGTTACTGACTTCGCCCCCGGCAAGCAGCTGACCATGGTGCTGCGTCATGCCGACGGCACCACCGATAAGATCAAGTTGAACCACACCTACAACCAGCAGCAGATCGAATGGTTTAAGGCCGGCAGTGCCCTTAACCTGATTCGTAAGCAATTCGCTACCGTGTAACTCTACTCAACACACTTGTAATACTAAAGCAGGGCCCCGCGCCCTGCTTTTTTTATATACGCCCCACAGCAGTAAAGAACCCCTGTAAAGATTTTCTCCTGCCCGTTAACCTCTCCGCCGTTCTTACGTATTTACTGGTATCAAAACTTTACTATGCGAAGAAGTTACATGGCTGTTATAGCCTTGCTGGGCATCCTTTGCGGTGTCCTGTACTCCTGCTCCAAAAGCGACTCCTCCAACGCCCCCGATAACCCCTGCACCGGCGCCACCATTGCGGTGACTGCTACGGTGACCAATGCCGCCAGCGGGCAGAGCAACGGCTCTATAGTGGCTACAGCTACAGGAGGCACAGGCTTCACATTCCGGCTGAACAACGGGTCGTTCCAGTCGTCGGGCACGTTCAACAACCTGGCCGCAGGCGCATATACGGTGACGGCTCGCAGCAGCGAGGGTTGCGAAGGCTCGGCCCAGTTTACGGTGGGTACTTCCAATGCCTGTGCGGGAACCAACATCACTGTGACCACCGCCACCACCACAGCCACGCCCTGCCAGACCCCGGCCAACGGCACCATTACGGTGACGGCCACCGGCAGCACAGGCCTGACCTATAGCATTGACGGTACAAACTTCCAGGCCGGTAATACATTCAGCAATGTAGGGGCGGGTAACTACACCGTCACCGTGCGCAATGCCGCCAGCTGCATGCAAACGGCTGCCGTTACGGTAGCGGCGGCTCCAGCCGGTGCCCTGTTCAGTGCCGTAAAGGCGGTGCTGCAAACCAACTGCGTGACGTGCCATAACGCCAGCAATCTCAATGGGGGGATGAACTGGGCCGTTGATTGCAACATCGTGGCCAACAGTGGCCGCATCAAGGCCAGGGCCGTAGATGCCCACGGGACAACCCAGCAAATGCCGCCGCCACCGGCTGCGGGCCTCAGTGCTGCCGACCGGCAGAAGATCACGGACTGGATAGCTGCCGGCGGTCGCTATACCAACTAGGTTTTATCGGTGCTGCCCCAGCGGTAGGAGGTGTTGTCCAGGCCCACCAGGTCGATCACGCGATCCACCACGGTGAGCACAGCTTCTTCTATGGTGCGGGGCTGGCTGTAAAAGGAGGGTGTGGCAGGGCAAATGATGCCACCCGCGAGGGTAACGGTCTCCATGTTGCGGATGTGCACGAGGTTATAGGGCGTATCGCGCAGTACGCAGATCAGCCGCTTGCGCTCCTTCAGCATCACGTCGGCGCCGCGGGTGACCAGGTCCGAGGAGGTGCCGGCGGCGATGCGTCCCAGGGTTCCCATAGAGCAGGGGATAATGACCATCGCATCGTAGCGTGCCGAGCCGGAGGCAAAGGGAGCGGTAAAGTCGGTTTTCTTAAAGTAGCGGAAAGGGTAGTGGTGGTAGGAATCATCGCCGAGCTCGGTCTTCCAGACGTACTTGGCCGTGTTGGACAGTACGACCGATACCTCGGCGCACTGGTCCTGGAGGGCTTTGAGCTTGTCCAAAAAGAGGCGGGCATAAATCGATCCACTGGCCCCGGTAATGGCTACGGCAATCTTTTTCATTCCTTTCACTGGGTTAAAGAAGTGAAGATACAATGTATGGGCCACGTGGAAGGAGAAGCTGCGAGCTGTTAGCTACGAGCCGCGAGCTTTGGCCGCCTACGACACCGGGCTTCCCACAGGTCCCCCAGCACCCTTTTCTC
>DASWYM010000469.1:0-3194 GCA_036404975.1 Chitinophagaceae bacterium | reverse complement strand
GAGGGTAAGCTTAAAGGAGATGGCAAACATGGCTACGAAGTAGCCGATTATTACATAGGGTTCGCGGAAGAGCACTTCAATGGAATTGGCCGCCACGCCTTCGATCTCGATCACGTCGGCGTTCATGCGGGAAAGCAGGTCACCTTTGTGTTCCTTGGTGAAATAACCGAGGTGGAGCCGGTTGATCTTGTTAAAGAGGGCTTCGCGCAGGCGTTTTACGAGCAGCGTGCGCGCATTGACGAGGCAGCGCTGCGCCAGGTAGCGAAAGATATTGGTCAGCACCACCGCCGTGACGATCAGCGCAGCAATGAGGTAGAGCGCATACTGTGGATTGATTGTTTTGAAGCGATAGACCTGGTAGTAAAAAAAGTCTTTAAAAAAGCTGGCGGAAAAACTAAACTCCGGTGCGTGCATGTACTTCTGGGCTTCCTCGGCACTGTTGTGGTTAAAGAGGAAGTTGAGCAATGGAATAATGAGGGCGAACTGGAAGATGCTGAAGAATACAGCAATGAGCGTAAACACAAAAAACGGGAGGATAAAACGCCTGAAGGGTCGTGCATAACCTATGAGTCGCCGGTAAATCTTCATCTTCGGTTCGTATTCAATTTTGGTGTGTGCCCGCTATAGAAGCGAACGATAAACATTGATGTATTGTTGTGCCGCCTTATGCCAGCAGAACTCATTGCTCCGTTTTTTGATCAGCTCCTGCATCTGCAGCGATTTGTATTGCTTCATGCCGCTGACAAACACTTCCTGCATCTGGTGGGCGCTGAAATCGCGGAAATAGAAGGCCACGTCTTTGCCAATTTCGGGCAGGGCGGTTTTATTGGACAGGAAGACGGGCTTGCCCAGCGACATGGCTTCCGTCACGGGCAGACCGAAGCCTTCGGCCAGCGAGGGGCAGGTAAAGGCATAACAGTTCTGGTAGTACCAGGACTTTTCCTGCTCGCTGATGGCGCCCAATACCTGCACTTTTTCTTCCACGCCCAGTTCTTTGGCCATGTTCTTTATATAGTGTACATAATCGGCATCATCGGGCCGGCCGGCTATGAGCAGTTCCATGTCGTCGTTGTGCTGCAGCAGGGGCAGCAGCACATGGAAGTTCTTTTTGCGGTTGACCACGCCAATCGAGAAGAGGAACCGCGTGCGCGGCCGGTAAGAAGAACCAAAAAGCCCGGGGTTTTCCAGGCTGTTGGTTCCGTTGTGGATGACGTAGACTGGCCGGTCGCCTACCTTGCAGTGCTGCAACACATCGGTTCGGCCGAATTCGGATACGCAAATAATGGCACTGCTTCGGTTAATGTTGCCCTGCAGGTAGCGCAGGTACTTTTGCTTTTTGGCTTCCGATTTCTTTGCGTCGTACAAAAAGTTGAGGTCGTGGATAGTGAGCACCACTTTCACTTTGCGGTTCAACACGGGCACGTACTGACTGCTTTGATAGGTAGAATGCCAGATATCGAAGCTCCGCAGGGAGGGCAACCAAAACTTCTGCAAGGAATGCTGGGTGATGTAGCGATGACGGTTACCGAACAGGCCTATGGCACCCGGTGGGGTGAAAAAGCTAAGCTCATCCAGGGTATTTTCCAGGGCGAGGTGCTTTCCAAGGTTCAGACAATAGCTATAAAGTCCGGTATTGGTGTATTTCATGCGCTCACAATCAAGAACTATTCTGCTCATGTGATAGTGTTTAGGCTAGCGGGAATTCAAGGCTACGGAGGGACGGCGGCTTTTGCCAGAGCAAAATTCGTACCTACATCAGGTTTAGTATACCGGAATGGTCAATTAATCAGCGGTCCTTAGCAATCGGGAGGATAACAGAATAATATAGTTGTAATTACGTTAGCGTTAAGATAGGCCCTTTTCTGATACTAAAGAATTAGATGCAGTTAAAGTTTAATTTGTATCTTAATGGCCACCTATTAACCTATCAAAAACATCGACAGCGGAATGAGCAGCATTATTCTGGACTGTGATCTTATGCGTTTTCCCAATTCCGGGTTGTATCATTACTGCCTGAACCTGGGCCTGTATGTCAACAAACTGCTGGATCAGCAGGGCCGTGAACGGATGAAGTTTTATGTGCCCCCAGCTGAAAGAGACAGCTTTGACAAGCGCAGCGACACCATTGTAGAACAACGTTATCACCGCTTCTACAAGCCTTTTCTCTGGGATTGCACCATCTGGCACGCTCCTTTTCAAACCGGGCGCATCATCCCCTATTACAACCGTAACATCAAAGTGGTGCTAACCATACATGATCTCAATTTCCTGCATGAAGGCAAGCCACCTGGCGAACAACGCAAAAACCTGTCGAAGACCCAATGGCTCATTGACCGGAGCAATGCGGTGGTATGCATTTCGGACTTTGTGCGGCAGGATGTTTTGAAGAATTGTGATGTGGGCAACACGCCGATCCATGTGATACACAACGGTACCCACCGGGTGGGCGTGCCGCAGCTGGACCCAGGAGGTTACCAGCCCCAGCGGCCCTTCCTGTTTGGGATCGGGTATGTGAACCGGAAGAAAAACTTTCATACCCTCCTCAGCCTGCTGGAATATAACGAAGACGTGGAACTGGTAGTGGCGGGCCGGCTGGATGAACCGGACTACGTGGAGATGATGATCGAAGACGCAAAGAAAAGAGGTATTGGCGACCGCCTGAAAGTGCTGGGGCCGGTATCGGAAAACGACAAGGCGTGGTATTTGAAGCACTGCACCGCCTACCTGCACCCGTCGCTGGCGGAAGGGTTTGGAGCCACCGTGGTGGAAGCCATGGGTTTTGGCAAGCCGCTGTTTCTTTCGCACCTCACTTCCCTGCCGGAGATCGGAGGAGACGTGGCCTTCTTCTTTAAGAGCTTTGAACCCGAGCACATGCGCCAGGTGTTCCGGGCAGGGATGATGGAATATAGCAAGAATGGGCTGGCGCAGCGCATCGTAGAGCGCGGAAAGGTGTTTGACTGGCACCAGAAGGCCGTGGAATATTTGAACCTCTATAACTCACTACTATAATGACTGAGACTATCCCAAGCATTGAGCGCAAATGGAATACATCATTAGTATTTGATACCGGTCGCCGCAAATCGGAACTGTGTAAAGCAAAGGATTGGCAAACAGACTGGTTCAAGCGATGGGTGAAAGAGTTAAACGAACCTGCGCGGTTTCATAGAAAGCAATGGGAATTTATTTATGTCATG
>DASWYM010000468.1:0-3970 GCA_036404975.1 Chitinophagaceae bacterium | reverse complement strand
TGGCCGAGTATGTGAACGTGTTCATTGTGTGTGCCATTGGGGCTACGCTGTTCCTGGGTGGATGGATGCCGCTGCACATCGGCAACTGGGAAGGGTTCAATCATGTGATGGACTACATCCCTTCCTCTGTCTGGTTTTTTGGAAAGACCTTCTTCCTCATATTCGTCATCATGTGGTTCCGGTGGACATTCCCCAGGCTGCGTATCGACCAGTTGCTCAACCTGGAGTGGAAGTATTTGCTTCCCATCAGCATGTTCAACCTTTTACTGGTAACCCTGATGGCCATATTAGGCTGGCATTTTTAGAGTACAAGCCATGAGGCCCACTCAAACAACAAAACTGAACCTATGTTTTTAAAAGAATACGTAAAGGATGTGTACGGTGCCGTCAGGTCGCTGCTGACGGGCATGAAGCGCACAGGCTACTACTTTGTGCATCCTAAGGAAATCATTACCGAGCAGTATCCCGACAACCGCGATACGCTGGTGCTGGCCGAGCGCTTCCGCGGCGAGGTAGTAATGCCGCACAACGAAAACAACGAGCACCGCTGCACCGGCTGCACCGCCTGCGAACTGGCCTGTCCCAACGCTACCCTCAAGGTGATTACTAAGTTTGACATCACTCCTGAGGGCAAGAAAAAGAAAGCAGTGGACAAACTGGTCTACCACCTCGACCTCTGCACCATGTGCAATCTCTGCGTACAGGCCTGTCCTTCGGACGCCATCAAGATGGCGCAAACCTTTGAACACAGCGTGTTTGACCGGGGGCAGCTTACCAAAGTATTAAATCAACCTGGATCAAAAATCATGGAGGGCGTAGAATAATGGACGGACTAACAATCATCTTCTATTTGCTGGCCGCGCTTACCCTGGGATGCGCCGTGCTGGCCGTCACTACCCGGCAGATCTTTCATGCAGCCATTGCCCTGTTGTTCTCCCTCATCGGGGTGGCGGGTCTCTACTTCTGGATGCACTACGAATTTATTGCCGCCGTGCAAATCGTTGTGTATGTGGGTGGTATTGTGGTACTCATCATCTTTTCCATTTTTCTGACCCAGCAGGCCGGCGACAAGCTGCCCAAACAGCAACTGGGGCGGAAGGTCTTCTCTGCGCTGGCTGCCTTCTGCGGGTTTGCCCTCACCATCCTCCAGGTATGGCAACATGCCTTTACCGGCACGACGGCCGCTGCCATGGAGCCCAGTGTCGCCAACATTGGCCGGCACCTGTTGTCGGTGGAGGAGAACGGCTATGCCCTGCCTTTTGAGGTGGTCAGCATGCTGCTGCTCGCAGCCCTGGTGGGGTGCATTGTGATTGCCCTGCGAACACCGCCTGCGGAGCAACCCAAAGAAGCGGTAGAGGAAATAAAAGAAATCAAGCTGGCTACGCCGGTTAAAGAAAAGCTTCTCCCGGTGGAGGAGGAAATAGGAGGTTTATCATGATGGAACCCGGATTATATCACCTGCTGTTCATCAGCACAGCCCTGTTCTTTATCGGCATCTACGGGTTCTTTACCCGCCGCAACCTGATCACCATGCTCATGAGCGTCGAGCTGATCCTGAACAGCGTGAACATCAATTTCATTGCGTTCAACAAATACCTGTGGGCCGACAAGATGGACGGCCTGCTGTTTACCGTGTTTGTCATTGCCATTGCAGCGGCCGAAGCGGCCGTAGCCATCGCCATTATCATTAACCTGTACCGCAGCCATCAATCCATTGATGTGGAGCGTGCAGAAGACTTAAAATATTAGACACAGGGCAGGAGATGCAAGTCCATCGGAGTGAACATCCCAGGCCCAACCCTCAAAACTGAATTATATGCCAAACGCCATCCTCATAGCACTGATTCCCCTGTTGCCGCTGGCATCTTTCCTGCTCTTGGGTTTATACGGCAGGAAAGTGTTCAAGAATGCCGCCGGGATCATTGGCACCCTCTCGCTGCTAACCGCTACTGTGCTTTCGCTCTACACCGCCTATGGGTACTTTTTTGAATACGGTAAAGTAGATGATGTGTTCCAGAAACTGGTGCCGCTGCAATACAGCTGGTTGACCTTCTCCGAAGGACTCGCCATCGACATGGGCATCATCCTTGATCCCATCTCAGTGATGATGATCGTGGTGGTGACCTTTATTTCCCTGATGGTGCATGTGTACTCGCTAGCCTACATGAAAGGAGAGGAGCGCTATCCAACCTACTACGCCTTTCTGTCGCTGTTTACCTTCTCCATGCTCGGGCTGGTGCTTTCTTCCAATCTTTTCCAGATCTATATCTTCTGGGAGCTGGTGGGGGTATCCTCCTTCTTGCTGATCGGTTTCTATTACAACCGTCCAAGCGCGGTAGCCGCTTCCAAGAAGGCCTTTATTGTTACCCGCTTTGCCGACCTGGGCTTCCTCATCGGCATCCTGATTCTTTCGTACTATTCCGGTACACTGGACTTTAACACACTCATTACGCGCCTCACCTCGCCTGAGTCAAGCGAGTTGAAGACGATTGTGGCTTCTTCTTTCCTTGGCGTGTCGGCCCTGACCTGGGGACTGGCCCTGGTGTTCATTGGCGGTGCCGGTAAGAGTGCCATGTTCCCGTTGCATATCTGGCTGCCCGATGCCATGGAGGGCCCCACGCCGGTGTCCGCACTCATCCACGCCGCTACAATGGTCGTAGCTGGTGTGTACCTGGTAGCACGCCTGTTCCCGGTGTTTGCCATCTCCGCGCCCGAGGCCTTGAACCTGGTGGCTTATATAGGCGTACTGTCAGCCCTGATTGCCGCTATTATTGCCTGCACGCAAACAGATATTAAACGGGTGCTGGCTTATTCCACCATGTCGCAGATTGGTTTTATGATGTTTGCCCTCGGCGTTTCCGGTTATGGAGGGGAAGCCGGTTTGGGTTATACGGCCTCTATGTTCCACCTCTTCACCCACGCTATGTTCAAAGCCCTGCTCTTCCTGGGTGCCGGTGCGGTGATCCATTACGTGCACAGCAACGAGCTGAAGGACATGGGCGGGCTGAGAAAGAAACTGCCCATCACACACATCACGTTTTTGATTGCCTGCCTGGCCATTGCCGGTGTGCCGCCGCTGTCGGGCTTCTTCTCCAAAGAAGAGATCCTGCTGGCTGCCTACAACAGCAACCCCACCATTTACTGGATTGCCTTACTTACGTCAGGACTAACTGCTTTTTATATGTTCCGCCTGTACTTCGGTATCTTCTGGAACAAAGAGTCCCATGCGCACGGCCACGGAGAAGGCGGCGCTGCCATGACCCAGCCGCTGCTGCTGCTGGCTACCGGTGCGGCCATTGCGGGCTTTATTCCCTTTGGTGAACTGGTGAGCTCCGACGGAAAAGCCCTGCACACTTCGCTGCACCTGGACTTCTCCATTGCTCCTGTGGCCCTGGGGCTGGCCGGTATCCTGCTGGCTGCATGGCTCTATAGGAAGCAAAGCAACCGGGCCGATAAGATCGCAGCTTCATTCAGCGGGTTGTACCAGGCTGCGTACCGCAAATTTTATGTCGATGAAGTATACCTCTTCGTGACCAGGAAGGTGCTGTTCAACCTGGTGGGCCGCCCGGTTGCCTGGTTCGACCGCAACGTGGTAGACGGTATGGTGAACTATACCGGCAGCACCACCCAGCTGGTGTCGGAGAAAATAAAAAGGATCCAGTCAGGTAAAGTACAGCACTACGCCATCTACTTTTTGGTAGGCGTAATCGTACTGTCCGTACTGTTTATTTACGTGTGGAAATAGATACTACTAAAAGCATTATAGCATGAACTTACTCTTACTGATAGCCATTCCCTTGCTGACCGCTGTAGGCATCCTGCTGGTGCGCAACCCGCAGCAGGTAAGATGGACCGCCCTCGCCGGCTCTATCCTTCAATTTATCCTGGCCATTGCCCTGTTGGTCGCCTTTCGTACCGAGCGGCTGGAAGGCAATACGGCACAGATGCTCTTTGAGCAGCAATATAATTG
>DASWYM010000467.1:0-3863 GCA_036404975.1 Chitinophagaceae bacterium | reverse complement strand
CAGCCGTAGGCGTGCAGGCCGACCTGTTTGGCGGCGGAGGCGAAACGGCACCGGCAGAAGACATTACGTCCAACTTTGTGTCCCCTGGGAAGAATATCAACAACACTCCGCACGAGTATGAGCTAGTGGAAAGCGAAGGCGAGATGAAAGCCCTGCTTGACGCACTGGAGAAGAACAGCGAGATCTCCTTCGATACCGAAACCACTTCCATCGATGCGAACAACGCCGAACTGGTGGGACTTAGTTTTAGTGTAGCGCCCCACAGCGGCTGGTATGTCCCCGTGCCTCCTAACCAGGCTGAGGCCAAACGTATCCTTTCCCAGTTTAAGGACTTATTTGCCGATGAAGGAAAGACCTGGATTGGCCACAACATTAAGTACGACCTGCTGATGCTGAAATGGTACGGCGTAGAGTTGAAAGGAAAGCTCTTCGACACTATGCTGGCCCACTACCTGTTAGAGCCCGACGGCAAGAGCAACATGGACTGGCTCAGCGCCAAGTTCCTCAACTACGAGCCTATCCACATCGAGGAGCTTATTGGCAAGAAAGGCAAGAACCAGGGCACGATGCGCGATGTGGAAATCGAAAAAGTAAAAGAGTACGCTGTGGAAGATGCCGATGTTACCCTGCAGTTCCGCAATACCTTCCTGCCCCTGCTGAAGAAACATGCGGTGGAGAACATATTCTACGAAGTAGAAACCCCCCTGGTGCCTGTGCTGGTGGGCATGGAGTACGAAGGCGTAAGGATCGATACCAACTTCCTGAACGAATACTCCCGCGTACTGGATACCGAAGCCCGTGTGCACGAAGAGAAAGTGTATGAAGCAGCCGGTATACGCTTCAACCTCGGCTCACCGAAACAATTGGGTGAGGTGCTCTTCGAAAAGCTGAAGCTGGACCCCAAGGCCAAGAAGACCAAGACTGGTCAGTATGCCACCGGGGAAGACGTGCTGCGTAAGCTGGCCTCCGAGCACACGATAGCTGATGATATCCTTGCCTATAGAGAATACACCAAGCTGAAGTCTACGTATGTGGATGCCCTGCCCCTGCTGATCAACGCGAAAACCGGGCGGGTACATACCAACTATGCCCAGGCTGTGGCTGTAACGGGCCGCCTGTCGAGCAACAACCCTAACCTGCAGAACATTCCCATCCGCACCGAGCGGGGCCGCGAGATCCGCAAGGCTTTTATCCCCCGTGATGAGAACCATATCCTAGTCAGTGCCGACTACTCCCAGATAGAACTGCGCATCGTAGCGGCCATCAGCGGGGACCCCAATATGTGCGAAGCCTTCCGCCTGAACAAAGACATTCACACCGCTACTGCCGCCAAGGTGTACAAGGTAGACGAGGAAGCAGTAACCAAGGAGATGCGTCGCAAGGCCAAAAGTGTGAACTTTGGTATCGTGTACGGACAGGGTGCCTTTGGATTGGCCGAGAACCTGGGCATCAGCCGTGCCGAAGCTAAGGAGATCATCGACAACTATAAGATCGAGTTTGCCGGTGTGACGCAGTACATGGACGACATGATCAACTATGCCCGCGAGCACGGCTATGTGCAGACCATCCTTGGCCGCAAGCGCTGGCTGAGGGATATCAACTCCGGTAACTTCACCGTGCGCGGCTTTGCTGAGCGCAATGCCATCAACTCACCTATACAAGGTACAGCCGCCGACATGATCAAGCTGGCTATGGTAAAAGTACACCATGCCTTCCGGGAGCAGGGCTTTAAATCACGCATGGTGCTGCAGGTGCACGACGAACTGGTGTTCGACGTGGTGCAGGACGAGTTGGACAAAATAAAACCGGTAATCCTGGAAGCCATGCAATCGGCTATGGTATTGCCCAATGACATTCCCATCATTGCCGAAGTGGGTGAAGGCACCAACTGGCTGGAGGCTCATTAAAATGAGTGGTGAGTGATGAGTAAGGGTCATCAAGATTTGAGCAAGGCCAGGGAAGGGCAAGATTCGTGTATTAGTAACAATCAACAACAGAGAACAAAGAATGCAACCGACGATATATTATTGTTTTGATGCCTATTGTGGCTGGTGCTACGGCTTCAGTAAGGTGATGACCCGTATCGCCACCGAATACAAAGACCGTATTGCTTTTGATGCCCTCTCCGGCGGCATGATCTTCGACGAGGAGCCCCGCCATATAGGTGCCCTGGCCGGCTATGTAGGCGAGCACTACAAGAACGTGGAAGACCTCACGGGCGTCAAGTTCGGCGAGGACTTTCTCTGGCACGTCAAAAACCCGCAGGAGAGTGATTGGTATCCCGAGTCCACCACCCCTGCCATTGCTCTTTGCATCTTCAAGGAATACCTGCCCGATGAAGCCATCTTCCTGGCAGCCGACATACAGTACGCGCTGAACTATGAAGGACGTGACCTAACAGATAAAGAAGCCTACCGCCACCTGGTGCATAAGTACAACATTCCCCAGGAAGACTTCTTCGCCAAGCTGAAAAGCGAGGAGTACCGCGAGAAAGCTTACTATGAGTTTGCCCTCGTTAAGCAACTGCAGGTGACCGGCTTCCCGGCTGTGCTTCTGCAGGTGTCTGACTCGAAGTTCTTTCTATTGGGCCGCGGCTACACCGATTATGAGACCATGAAGGGGCGTATCGATAAAGTACTACAGGAGATCGCTTAACGTACGGTCTTGCGCCACTTTCGGTTTTTACCCTTCTCGTCCGGCTCGGTTCCCTTGCCGAAGTTGCGCAGGTTATAGGTGAAGGTGAGCATGAAGAAGCGCTGCAGCACTTCACTGCGCGAATCTTCAATATACACGTCGCTGATGGTGCGCTCGATATCCTGGTTTTGGTTCAGCAGGTCAAACACGTTGAGGCGCAATTCTCCCTTTTGGTCCTTCCCGAACTTTTTTCCTACCCCTACATTCAACAGCCAGTAACTTTCGTTGAAACTGTCCGATATCCCTTTGAACCATTGGTTGTTCAGGTCGTTCTGGAACAGCCAGCCGTTCTTCGACAACAGGTTCAGCTGCGCCCGGGTAACGTGACGGAAGTAATTGTCATTCCGCCTCCGGTCCACACTATTCTTCACCAGGTTGTAGTTGGCCGAGTAGGAGACGGTAAAATCCACATACTCACTGATGTTGCTGCTCAGCACTGTGCCCAGCGAGTACACCTTGCTGCGTGATTCATAGAGAGTATCATTCAGAAGGCCGGGAGAGCGGAAAAACGAAGCCCCACCATTGAGGTTCAGGTTGGTCTTGATAACATTAATGGGCATGGCCAGTGTCACAAACGACCGTAGGGAAGCAAAGCCATCCAGGTTCACGGGGCGGGTAAGCTCCTCACCACGGCCCACCTTCTGACCGTAGCGCACTACCGTAAAGGAATCCGCTACAAACGTATCATCGCCGATATAGTTGTTCGCTTTCTGGGCAAATACATTCGCCATGAATAGCATACCGGTAGCCGTGTTGGTATACGTGTAGCGGGAACTGAGCACATGATTATACTGAGGCTGCAGCGCCGAATTGCCTATCCTAAGGAAGGGATGGTTAGGGATACCCTGCACCTCCGACAGCTGCGTAATGGAAGGCAGCTCTACGCTGGCCCGGTACACCAGGCGGACATTACTGCGCGGGGAGAGCTTGTATCGCAACCACGCATTCGGCAACACGTTGTTGAAGCTTTGGTCTATGGTGAATGGACGCGGAAAGGTCTGGGTGCTGTTCAATACCGTATGCTGGTAGTTCACGCCCAGGGCGTAAGCGTTGTCCTTGGTCCCCCGGCGGAAGGTCAAACCGCCGTTCTGCGCCATGGAACTGTTGGTAAACCGGTTGGAGCGCAGGGCGTCAAACTCTGAATACTTGGCCGCCACCGTGTCGTATAG
>DASWYM010000466.1:0-3064 GCA_036404975.1 Chitinophagaceae bacterium | reverse complement strand
TCGAAAAGCTCGTGTTTGTGAACCTCGATGCCGCAGGCCAGCCCACACCCCATGGCAAAACCGCCATCACCTACATAAAGGACCGCCTCAAAGTGCAGGAAATGGACCTGGCCTCCGCCACCAATATGCCCATTGAAGAAGAGCCCGGTCAAAAGCAGTAATCATTGGTGGTGAGCTTTAGCAAAAGGAATCGGTGAATCAGGCGCCCCTCCTTACTTTCCGGTATTCCTTCAGCTTGTCATTCAGGTAATACATCACCGCCTCGTTGGTGGGATGCTGGCGCAGCCATTGGTAAGTGGGCGTGTACCGGAGCATAAAATCCCGCAGAGCCTCGCCCTTCAGCCCCGTGTAGTAGGCCACCAGGTGAGGGGAGAAGCGGTAGTCCACGTAGGCCTGTTCTTCCCTGCCCCGGTACATCCGCTCGTTGCGTTGCTTGTGTTGGTACTTCTTTTTAAAGAAGCGGTCCAGGTTCACCGTGAGTCCAAAGCCGGAAGCTGGCCGGGAGGCAATGGCCGGCAACACCCGGCCCCGGTTTTCCTCGAAGGTGCGTTTGCGTTCCATGCTGTCCAGCTGGTACTTGGTGTATTGCGCCGTAACGGTAACGGTGGGCAGTACAGCGCCGGTCGGAGCCAGGTACACTACAACCGTATCGCTGAAAAGCGTCGAGTAGCGCAGCGTAGCGTGCCGGTAGGAGGGCGCCGCTGCAAAGACCAGGTCGTTGGGCGCCGCTTTAATGCGAAAGAGCCCCGAAGCATCGGTGCGCACGCGCAGGTTGTTGGTGGAATTGGTAATGGTGCCGGCGCGGATGGGGAAGTGTGTAGCGCTGTCGCGCAGGTAGCCGGTGAGCCATTGCCCATGGGCGGAACCAGTGGCAGCTACCGCTAGCAGGAGTATCAATAAGTGCCGGACCCGGATCATAACAGCCGTTTGGTTCATGAATATAAGCGAACCTTAAGGCCCACAGGGTTAACGAAGGGTTAATTGCTGTTCGCCGGCTGGTGTCTTATTGTTTTGGGGCGTAGAAGAGCAGCTCCGTCTTTTTGTTGAACACGTTCTGCCGGAAGGCTGCCGGTTTCAGGTCGTTGAGCAGTCTGGGGCCGGCAGGCCGCACTTCTTTAATGATGCCCTGGAAGCGTTCTTCCGCCATCGCCCACTGCGTAGAGTCCTTGTACACCGTCACCAGCATGAGGTCAAAGTTGGCTGCAGAGTCATGGGTGGTGGTGAGCAGCGCGTACGATTGAATGATTCCTTTTTGCAGGGCTATGTCGCGGTACACCTTCCAGTTGTTTTCGTAAAAGAACAGGGCCTCCGCCCTTTTGCCATCCCGGATCTTTACAAAGTCGATCACGGCCACCGGCGCCTCTTGCCCGGTCGCTTCAAGCACCAGCACCACCGCCAGCAGGGAAAGAATTTTTCTCATCGAGGGTATTTATGCCTAAAGATAAAAGCCTGTCCTTTTACCACCCGCCCTTCCATCCCGCCCTGCTCTCGTTCATCCTCCCAGTCGTTTCCTGCCCCAACACCCTATTGGTACGCCCTTCCGTTTCCCGTCTGGCGTCTGACGTCTCACGCTTTTCATTACTCATCACTCATTACGCCTTCCTTTACCCTTTTTTTAACATTCCCCCATAAAACTTCCGCGCCGTTTGTAAGTCTGCATAGATGTTGCCTTGGCGCACATAAATTTGACATCATGAAAAAACTACTTTTACCCTTGCTTCTGGCCGTTATTGTGCCTGCCTCTTTCTCCTGCAGTGGTTCCCGCTTTGCAGGCTATACCCTTAACGAGGCGGATGCGGCTAATGCCATTCGCCAGATGCTGCAGATCGGTACGCAGCAGAGCAACTTCTCGGGGGCCTTTTCCAAAGAAATGATCATGGCCACGCTCTTTCCCGAGCCGGTCAAGAACGTGGTGAATACGCTGAGCACCCTGGGCCTTACCAACGAGATCGACCGCTTTACCACGACCCTGAGCACAGCGGCCGAAAAGACGGCCAGCAACTCGGTGCCCATCTTTGTCAGCGGCATCAACAGCATGAAATTTACCGATGCCATGCGCATCATTAAGACCGGTGGTACGTCGGCTACCGACTACCTGCGCGCTTCTGTGGGCGACAGCCTGCGCCGCTCCATCACCCCGGTGATGCAGGCCGCACTCGATGAGTACAAATTGAACGAACAATGGAACAACATCATTAAGCCGGTAAAAGGCGTGGTGGGCAACAAGCTCAATCTTGATCTGTCCAACCTGATGGCCGGCGTGGTGGCCGAAACCATGTTCCGCAAAATAGCCGAGAAGGAACAGCAGGTGCGCGCCGATGCCGCTGCCCGCACCACCCCGTTGTTGCAGCGGGTCTTCTCCCGAAACTGGAATTAAGTTCTCTTGTTAGTGTCGCCGCCGTGTTCCTGCCCATGAAAGGAGCGCGGCGGTTTTTTATTGCCTCCTATCCTGCTTCCTGCTTCAGGGCACTACATAAAGATCACCGGCTCGTGCAGCTGCTCCACGCTCACCGGCCTTGCGGTCAGCGCAGGGGCGCCGCTGCAGTGGTCCAGCAACACCACTTTGCCCTTGCGCAGGTCTACCTGGAAGCGGCTGACCTCCTTGTTGATCGTCACTTCCACGTCCATGTGGTGGTCCACCGGCACCTTGCGCATCGTCTTTTCCCCACCGTTATAATAGATTTTGATGCCCTCGTCGGTTTGCGTCAGGCTCAGGTTGCCCCGGCGCTCAGCGCTGGCGTTGTCCACTTCGTAGCGGTCAAAAACAACCGTGTTGTTGATCTTAAGGGAAACAATGTCGTGGTTGAAGCAGCCGCCAAAAACTATGGTGTAATCAAAGTGGCGGATGACGGCATGGCCAAACGCGGGAGCGCACAAAAGAAAGAGGCTTACGAGTAAAGCAGTTCGTTTCATGGGATCGGATTGGAGCACTAAGATAATAGCCGTCGCGCACAACTGCAACAGGGCTGCTGAATGCCATCAAATGCGGCTGTTCGGGGAACAACCGCATCCTGGTGGCGGGCGCTTTCGGGCCAGGCGGCAACCGCCTGCTGGCCTCAATAGA
>DASWYM010000465.1:0-8609 GCA_036404975.1 Chitinophagaceae bacterium | reverse complement strand
ATCTTTTCATCCAGGGTGGCGTTATCGTCCCACTGCAGGTCTGCGGCAGCCAGGTAGTCATCAATCGGTACTGTCCAGGTGGGTATCCAAAGGGTAATGCTGTTGAGAACGCCTTTCTTATAATACTCTTCAGCCGATCCGCTGATCCAGCCCTTTGCAGCTGCCTCGGCAAGAATAAAGTTCACCTCAGCATAGTTCAGGATATTACCAGAAAGTGGTTCAGTTTGCAGGGAGGGACCCGTATTGTTGTTATGGGTCATGGAATAGAAGTATGACTTCCTCTGAGGGTTATCCGCTGGCGCGTATCCGCTGGGTACACCGGCTAAAGATCCCTGGTAAGGTGCGATTCCAAAACGGTTGGTTTTAGTGGGCGTGCCGGAGCCATAGGCCAGGTCAATACGGGGATCATTCCAAATAACCAGGTTGTCGATAAAGAAACTGGCTACGCCTGGTGCACGGAAGTCCTGTTCCCTGATTCCTACCAGTGGCGAAGTGTAGGGTGCCACACCGGTCCATTTCAGGATGGCTGATTCATCGTTATTGGAAATAATAGGATACGAAGGATCCAGGTCCACAATCTCCTTGATTTTGGCAATAGCCATGTCGGATACTTCTGCTTTACCGGAAACCCTTAACAGGAGTCTCAGGTAGAGGGAGTTACCAAACTTGCGCCACTTGTTAATATTGCCTGCGTAGATCGGATCAGCCCCGGCTTTTATGGCCGTGCCCTTCTGCAGCAAGGTGTTGGCTTCTTCCAGGCGTTTAAAGATATCGAGGTAAATATCCTTCTGACGGTCGAAAGCAGGCTCATAATTCAGTGAATCTTTGGCCTGGTTAGATTGGAAGTAAGGAATATCCCCATAAGTATCCGTAAGAATGGAGTAAATCCAGGATTGCAAGATGAGGGAGATTGCCATATAGGACTCATTATAGTTGCCTTCGGTTGTATCACTGGCAATCTTATATATGTCCTTGAAGTTGGTCAGCTCGGAGTACAGGCCGTTGTACATATAATCCGAAAGCGTGGCGCGGGGCTCATAGCGAAATACCTGGCCATCGGCATCACTCATATTCACCGTCACCTGCATGAGCTCATTATTGAAATTGCGGTTCCGGGTCAGGTTGTACGTCATTGTGCTCACCAGGGCCGGGGCCAGCAATTGCTCGGGTAAGGCCTTGGGTATTCTGTTCCGATCGGTATTGATTTCCTGGAAATCTTTTGTGCACGACGACAGCACCATGCTGAACATCACCAGGAGGCACGCTATCTTAAAAAGTGTCTTCTTCATTTGTAATAGTTTTAGAATCCAACAACCAGGTTAACACCTATGGTGCGGGTAGAAGGGAATTGGGCGGTTTCAAACCCGCGCACGATTTCCGTACCGCTCAGGGTACCAAACTCGGGGTCAAACATGGGCCAGGGCGACCATATGAACAGGTCACGGCCATATACGCCGATCGTGGTACGCTGAAGGCCTAGTTTCTGATTGAGCTTGGTATTGAAAGAATAGTCGAGCCTGGCTTCCCTGAACTTGATAAAATCGGTGCTGAAGGTGCTGCCCTCGGCGTTGTCGATACCCCAATGAGAGCGATAGTACTCATCGATGTCTAAAGCGATTACATCGTTTGGACGATACTTGCCATCGATATCCTGCACTACGCCGTTTCCAATAATGCCATTGTAGCGACCGGGAAGGGTCTTTGTCAGCTTTCCTTGTTCGGCCAGCTTATAATGCATCAGGGAATGAGCCACGGCACCATACTGGGCATCAAACAACAGGTTCAGGCGGAACTGCTTATAGGAGAACTCGTTGCTGAAGCCCACTTTCCCTTTGGGAATGGTGTTGCCGAGATACACCACGTCCTGGCCGATCAGGGCCGTACCCGTGGTTGGATTATAAACCACCTGGCCATCCGGGGCACGTACATAGCCACGACCATACAGGTCACCCATGCTGCCACCGATCTTGGCCACGACCTGGCCACCACCCACAGGGCCATTCTGGAGCACCAGGGCTGTATCGGGAAGTTCTTTAATGGTGTTGGAGTTAGCAGAGAATACAATATTAGTGTTCCAGCTAAATCCATCTTTAGATTTAAAAGGCGAACCATTCAGGGCAATCTCGATACCCCTGTTGTTCACTTTCCCCGCATTGATGACCACGCGTGTAAAACCAGATGACCGATCCAGGATGCGTTGCAGGTGCTGGTCTTTCGTATTTCCGGAATAGACGGCGACATCCAGGCCCACGCGGTTCTTTAGCATCCGTATGTTGGCGCCGGCTTCGTAACTGGTCGTTCTTAAAGGCTTCAGGTTCGGGTTGGCTAATAAAGTTGGGTTTTGTAATCCACCATTAAATAAGCCGGGAGCTATTTCATAATTATAAGCTGTTAAATAAGGTTCAGTACCACCGCTACCAACACTGGAAGCAGAGAATCGGAGTTTGGCAAAGTTGATGGCGCGTGGGAGGTTTAAGGCATCAGAGAGTACCAGGCTCAGGTTAGCCGAAGGATAAAAGAATCCCGCATTTTCGGTACGATCCGGTGTAGCCAGGGCACTGTTCCAGTCCTGGCGGGCCGTAAGATCCAGGAATAAATACCGCTTAAAACCCGTAGTGATCAATCCGTAAAAGCTATTAATACCATATTCACTTTCAAATGGTATGCTTACCAAGGGACCAGATGCATTGGCAAAGGAATAAACCTGTGGTGAGTTGAGCGAGTCGGCACGGGTTTCGCCCCTGTTGTACTTGTTCTTCAGCATACTGCCGCCCAGGGATACGGAAAAGTCAAAATCATTATTTACCTGCTTACCGTAGCGTGCCAGGAAGTCGGAACTCATCTCACTGGAGAAAATGTCCTGTTTGCGGTAGCTTCCCTTGATCATTTTAGAGCCGGCATCATAGGGACGTTTCTGGGCCCGTTGATCAAAGCCCATGTCCATAGAAGTGCGCACCTGCAGGCTCAAGTCCTTGGTAAAATTATAAGTGGCCTGTACGTTGCCGGTAACACTGTGACGATTGGTGCTGTTCAGGAACTCGTAAGCAATGGCATAAGGGTTCTCCGGGAAGGTACTGTAGGGATAAAAGATCTTGCGTCCTTCCTGGCCCCTTACCCAATACTCTTTGAGCCATTCGGCATCAGCATTGGGTTGCCAGAAGATCCACCAGTACATGATTGACTGGTTGCCATAGCCAGCTCCCGGCAGGTTGTCACTCTTTTTATTGGTGTAGTTGGCCTTGGACATGATCTGGAGCTTGTCGTTGATCTTAGAATTCACCGACAAGGCAACTGTATTACGGCCATAACCCGTGTTCGGGGTGATCCATTTGTTGTTTACGTTGGTGAAGGAGAAACGGGCCGTCGTCCGGTCGGTACCGCCATCAAGACTTACCGAATTGGTGAGGGTGCGCCCTCTTTCGAAGTACTTCCGGTTAGAGTTTTTATAAGGAACCCAGGGTACACGTTCTGCGCTCTGCTTCTGGGTTACCGGGTCATACTGGAAAAACATTTGTCCGTCAAACCGGGGGCCATAAGCAGAAGAAGTCGCACTGGTGCTTGGGCCATCCGGCGAAGAGCCGAAAGAATAGTAATCACGTCCTTCCGTGCCCTGTCCGTATTCGTACTGCATGTCGGGCCAGCGGTTTACTTCTTCCATGGATGCATTGGAGCTTACCGTAACACCCAATCCTTTCCGTTTCGGGCTCCCCGATTTGGTGGTGATGATCAGGGCACCATTGGCGCCTCGCTCACCATACAGGGCGGCAGCTCCGGGACCTTTCAACACGGTTACTGATTCAATGTCTTCAGGGTTCAGGTCATTAATGCTGCTGCCATAGTCGGCCGGCATGTTGTCGCTGCCTGTGCCATAGGCAGTCTCGCCACCGACAGCCGTACGTCGTCCGCTACCGTGGTTGATGACCACACCATCTACTACAATCAGGGCTTCGTTACTGCCGGTCAGTTTATTTTCACCACGCAGGATAATGGCGTTGGAACCGGTAGGGCCACTACCCGAACGTATCAGGTTCAAACCGGCCACTTTGCCCGATAAGGCATCGGTCCAGTTAGAGGACATGGCTTCGGTCAGCTTTTCGGCCTGGATCGTCGTAGTGGAGTAACCCAACGCCTTCTCCTTACGGGTAATACCCAGGGCCGTAACCACTACTCCTTCCATCTGGGTGTCGCTTCCCTTGAGGCTGACATCAATCGAAGATTGACCACCCACTCTCACTTCCACCGGAGTAAATCCGACAGCCGAAATGACCAGTGTCTGGCCTGTGGAAGCCTGTAGGGAATAAGCACCACTTTCATTGGTCGTAGTGCCAATCTTGGTGCCTTTGATCTGGACACTCGCAAGGGCAACAGGCGTTCCGTCATCGGCACTTTTCACCACGCCGGTAACGGTTTTTTGCTGGGCCCAAAGCGGAACGGAGAAAAGGATCATCAGCAGGCTCATCATCAAGAACCTGTTGTGTACATGCTGCCTTGCAGCAATCGTCAATGTTCGCATACGCAAATGGATTGTATGTTATTTAGTAATGGTGTGTAAACTGCTTTTTTCTTTATTCCAGGTCAGTAATACAAAAAATATGGACAGCACACAGGCGCCGATCAGCACGGCAAAGCCGCCATTCCAGCCCCAGGCATCGACTACGTAGCCCATGGCGATGTTGGCAAACAGGGCACCGCCCAGGTAGCCAAACAGGCCCGTTAGGCCCGCCGCCGTACCGGCTGCCTTCTTGGGCACCAGGTCCAGGGCTTGCACCCCTATGAGCATCACTGGGCCATAGATCAGGAACCCGATCACAATCAGGGCCAGGTTGTCAATCATCGGCTGTCCCGGGGGATTCTTCCAGTATACGAGTACGGCAATCAGCACCAGGACCATATAGATAATAGTGGCCGGTGCGCGGCGTCCCCTGAACACTTTATCACTGAGCCAGCCGCAGATCAGCGTACCGGGTATACCGGCATACTCATAAGCGAAATAAGCCCACCCGGTTTCTTCCACACTAAAGCCTTTGGCTTCCTTTAAATAGGTAGGCGCCCAGTCCAGCACGCCATAGCGCACCAAATATATAAAGGCGTTGGCGAAGGCTATATACCACAACACCCTGTTAACCAAAACATAATCTACGAAGATCTGTTTGGCGCTCATCTCCTGTTCGTGGGTGTGGGAATAGTTGGGCGAGTAGTCGTTTTTGTACTTCTCTATCGGGGGCAGGCCCACCGACTGGGGCGTGTCGCGGATGAGCAGATAAGCGATCAGGGCAATAAAGCCTGCTATAATGCCCGGAAAATAAAACTTGCTGTGCCAGTCTGCAAAAAGCGCCATGCCCAGGATGGCCAGGGGGCCGATAAGGCCGCCACCCACATTGTGCGCCACGTTCCAGATCGACATCTTGGTGCCCCGCTCTTTCAAAGAGAACCAATGTACCATCACGCGGCCACTCGCCGGCCAGCCCATACCCTGAAACCAGCCATTGATGAACAGCAGCATGAACATGAGGGACACCGATGAGAGGGCAAAAGGAATGGTGCCCATGCCGATCATGGTAAGGGCGGAAAGCAGCAGCCCCAGGGGCAGGAAGATCCGGGCATTACTCCGGTCCGACAGGTTGCCCATCAGGAACTTACTTAAGCCATAGGCAATGGACACCCCCGACAGGGCAAGACCCAGCTCGCCTTTCGAAAAGCCTCGTTCAATCAGGTCGGGCATTGCCAGGGAAAAATTCTTGCGCACCAGGTAGTACCCTGCATAGCCAAGAAAGATACCCACGAACACCTGGACGCGCTTCCGCCTGTAGTCGGCATCCACTTTATGCTCCGGCAGTGCCTCTACATGAGGGGCCGGTTTCAGGAAACTAGCAATGGCCATGAGGTCTTAGGACTTTAGGTTTATTGGTTTTATAAAATATATTGGTTCGCCAATTTAGTATACTCTTCGGTTTGTTGTTTCACCCACTGATCATCTTTTTGTAGTTCGGTGGCCATGATCCGGGCAATTACCGGCGCAATACGTATGCTCTCCTGGGCATTCAGCAAGAGGGCACGGGTTCTGCGTGCCAGCACGTCTTCCACCGTGCGGGCCATTTCGTGCTCCACCGCCCAGCGCACCTGCATCTGGTGAATCTTCAGGCTGTCGCTGATCCACTCGCCTGCAGTGCCATTCATCCGCTGGCGGATCTTCGCGGCATCACTGCCGTAAAAATACAGGGGATCGTTCCAGTTCACGCCTTCCGCATAGCCGTGGATATGCAGGGCAGCGGTTTCCGGTTCCTTGTGCGGCCATCCCAGTTCTTTTTCAATACGGTCCACCAGGTCCTCTCCCATTTTACGGAAGGTAGTCCATTTGCCGCCCAACATGGTGAAGAGGTGGGAAGGCGATACAATGATCTTATGGCTGCGTGAGATCTCCTTGGTTTTTTGTTCCCCCTTCTGTGGGGCTGCCAGGGGACGAAGCCCCGCAAACACGCTGAGCACATCGCTGCGTTTGGGCTTCTGGGTAAAATAACCGGAGGCCGTTTCCAGGATGAACTCGATTTCTTTCTCTAAAGCCTGGGGCTCCAGGGATGCTTCTTCAACAGGGGTATCAGTTGTACCCAGCACCACTTTGTTGTGCCAGGGAACAGCAAACAGCACGCGTCCGTCGCTGGTTTCCGGGATCATCAGGGCATGCTCGGAAGGATAAAACTTCTTATCCAGCACCAGGTGCACACCCTGGCTCACGCAAATACTCTTTTCAGCCGTGGGGTTGTCCATATGCAGGATGGCATCCACAAACACACCGGTAGCATTCACCACCGCCTTTGCTTTTACCTCGTACAGCTTTCCGCTTTCGGTATCTTCCAGGGTGGCGCCGTTGATCTTACCCGCGCCATCTTTCGTCAGGTCCGTAACTTTTATATAATTCAGGGCACATCCACCGTTTTCCAGGATGCTTTGCACCAGGTTAATGGCCAGGCGTGAATCATCAAACTGCCCGTCGTGGTACATTACCCCACCCCTCAGGCCTTCGGATTTGATACCCGGCAGCCATTCCAGTGTGTTAGCACGCGAAACCCATACCGACGAACCAAGGGTCATCTTCCCGGAGATCCAGTCGTACATCTTCAGGCCCATCCCATATTTCAACATATCCCAATAGCTGTAGATGGGAATAATAAAGGTTTGGTTCTTCACCAGGTGGGGAGCGTTGCGGCGTAACAGTCCGCGCTCAATAGAGGCTTCACGCACCAGGCGAACGTCACCCTGGGCCAGGTAGCGCACACCACCATGCACCAGCTTGGTGCTGCGGCTCGATGTGCCCTTGGAAAAATCCGATTGTTCTACTAATAAGGTTTTGTACCCACGGGCCACAGCATCCAGCGCCACACCCAGCCCCGTGGCCCCGCCGCCAATAACAAGCACATCCCACACTTCCTGTTTATTGTCCAGTTTGTTGATCAGTTCGTTCCTGTTGATAATCCCCGTATGGGGCATCTGTGCACTCATAACTTAGTTTTTCAGTTGTTTACGTTTAGTTTCGATTTATCCTAAACGAAAGCAATAATAACATAATTTCAGGTAAATGAAACAATTATTGAAAGTGGAAATGGGTGATTTTTGTTAACATTCTGGAGGTGAGTTATCCACTATGCAGGGGTATTACCTTCTAATTATTTATACCTGATATTTGTGGCGGAGCCTTATATTAGCACTTTAAATAAGGCGAAATCCTTTTTTTCTCTATGAGCAATTTGATTGACAGGCATCAACGGATCATGAATAAACTGGCCAAGGAAGGCTCTATTAATGTCCTTGACCTCTGCAATGAATTGAGTGTTTCTTCTGTAACCATTCGAAAGGACCTAAAATTCCTGGAAGACAGGAGTTTGTTATACCGCACCCATGGCGGGGCCACCCTGAGCAACCCTTACGCCAGCGACCGGTCGGTGAATGAAAAGGAAAAGATCAAGTCGGGGGAAAAGTCCAGCATCGGGGCCGCAGCAGCCAACCTTATTGAACCAAACGATTGTATCCTGATCGCCTCGGGTACTACCGTGCTGTCACTCGCCAAGCACATCCATCCCAAAAGCAACCTGACGGTGATCACGGCAGCGCTTAATGTGGCCCTGGAACTGATCCACCACCCCGGCATTGAGGTGATCCAACTGGGCGGCATCCTGCGTAAGAGCTCTTCGTCCGTTACGGGTGCCTATGCCGAAAAGATCCTGGATGACTTTTCCTGTTCCAAGCTTTTCCTGGGGGTGGACGGGATAGACACCGAATTCGGGCTTACGACCACCAATATGATGGAAGCCCAGTTGAACCGCAAGATGATCGCTGCCTCGCAAAAGACCATCGTACTGGCCGACTCGTCCAAGTTTGGCAAAAGGGGCTTTGGAAAGATCTGTGGCCTGGAAGATATTGAACAGGTGATCACCGATAACGGCATTTCGGACCATATGGTTAAAACCCTATTGGGAATGGGGATAGAAGTGACAATTGTGTAGAAGGGATAAACCCCAGGTGCGAAGGATGGAATTCATGCGAGGGCGCTTCCAGGTTGAAAAGGGTAACTCCTCTCCCCTGTCCTTAACTAAACAGCCCTGGTCTTATAATCA
>DASWYM010000464.1:0-6188 GCA_036404975.1 Chitinophagaceae bacterium | reverse complement strand
ACTTCGTAGCAATCCACGCCATTGATCAGGATGTTTTCCACCTGCCCGATGTTCACGTTCTTTACCAGCAGCTCCCGGCGTTTGCGACCGTGTTCATGGAAGGCGTATTGGCCTACTTCAGCGCCCAGTATGCGCGCCCGGTTGGATATGGATATAAAAAACGGGGTCGTGGTCCGGAACATTTTGGACCGGGCGTGCAGAGGGCCGGTATGCCCGCAGTTCAGGTGGATATCTTTGATGTGGGCCCCATCATTCGTAGAAATCGAGAAGCCGGCTTTGTTAGCGCCTAACACATAGATATTATCCACACAAATGTCCCTGATGTCATCGGCTGTTTCCGAACCAATCTGGAACAGGTTGCAGTTGGTGTCGCCGATAATGTTGCGCACGCGGTAATGGCGGGCCGGGCGGGTAAAGCCCAGGGCACAATCGGAGCCGGGTTTTACAATATCGTCCGAACTCACTTTGGAGTAGATATTGGTTACCGTTACCTCATTGCAGGCCATAAAGTCGTAAATGTCGCGGGCATTGGCCGTGCTGTATTTTCCAAAGTAGGTGTTGTGTACCTGGATGGTGTCGGTGCCGGTGGCCAGCAACACAAAATGACCGGCGCGGTCTATGTGCAGCATATTGTCCGGCGTAGTGTCCCTGTCGCCATTCTTGAGAATATAATAGGGTTCGTCTTTGGCCGGATCATACCACAGGTCTTCCCCTCGGTGCAGCCCGCCGATCTCCAGGTTGGTGCACAATTTAAACGTGAACATCTTGTCGGCCCTATTGTCCGGGGCGTTGTTCATGACCTTGTCGCCGGTGACCAGGTTGCCATCGCCTGTTATGCGACCTGTACCTATGATCTTTACATTATCGATCCGTTCGCCGAAGAACATCGTATTGCGGAAGTAATGGTGCCCCACATCCTGTTTGGTCAGGTAGTTTTCCGGATCGCTATATGGTCCCGGATCCGTTGGCGACAGACCCGAGCGGTATTTTTTGTCGCTGAACCAGGTAGCTTCCGGGGCGTCGGCGCCCTTTAATGCTTTGATGGTAGCCCCCTGATCTACGAAGAGGTATACATTGCTTTTGAGGTGCACTGTTCGCACGGCATAAACTCCCTTAGAAAACAGCAGGGTGCCGCCGCCGATCCCGTGCAGGTAGTCAATGGCTGCATTGATCTTATCGGTATAGTCCTCACCACTGCCGGAAACCCCAAAGCTTTTGATATCCATTTTACCACTGAAGAAATACGCCGGGTTGGAGTAGCCTTTGCGGGTGCCTTCCTTAACCCAGAGCCGGAAGGTGTACAGCTGGCCCGCCTGCAGGCCGGTAATGTTTGCCCTGCCTTTCGCAATATCGATTTTGTCGCTTGCCGGTGTCCACGTCCTGCCCCCGTCAGTGGACTGCAGGAGTTGGGTGCTGGCAGGCAAACCCTTTGTACTCCATCGGAAGGTGGCGGAAGTATACCTGTCCGGTGTTTCCCTGTAAGGCATCTCTTTTATGATTACCCGCTCAAAATCCGATACGGTGCTAGTTACGCTTAGAACTGCCGTTTCTGTGCCTACTCCGGCACTGATAAGTATCTCAGGACGGGAAGTGGTGTAGGTGGCTTTAAAAGGGTAGTCGCCCGTTTTGGTTGGTTTTACCCCGCGGATAACGACCTTCAGATCCGGGCCATTGGCCGGTCTGAGGTCCAGGTGGGCAAAGGTCAGCACCAAGCCGCCGGAAGTGGTTTTACCGATCACCGCTTCGCCAACCCGGGAATAGGAGTAACGACTGCCTACCCGGCCGATCGACTGGGTCGTTAAATCTTTTAGCGGCACATCACCACGGCCAATGACATTGACGGTGGTGTTTTCCAGGGTGGCGTTAATGCCGGGGGGCAGGAAAATCTTTACCGTTGCATCGGGGCTGCGCTGACCGGCCGTAAAATAAAGGACAAGGTCTCCCGGGGTATTCAGGGTATGTTGGCTCTTGTGCAGGCTAAGCCGGCCGCTCAGGGCCATGGGCCGGGCTACTATGTAGTACGCTTTGGAGACTTTGCTCCGGGGTGAAGTAACGGTCAGGCGATCGCCGGTAACCAGGTAATCGTCCTCTTTGGTCCTACCTCCCTTACCGGTAACCCTGTAGGCGGGCACAGAGCCATCTTTGGCAGCAAGCTGCAAGGGGAGCAGTTTTGCGGTAAGGTTGGTGGAAACGAGGCCTTTGTCTTCGGGTGTATCAACGGTAAAGGAATACGTGCTGCCGCTGACCACATAAAGGGTGTCGGCCGTAATCCGGCCGATGTGGGTGGCATTTTTTCCATAGGTGATTTCTGTGGGGGAAGCCGTCATGCGTTTTTGTGCCGGTGCAGACAGCACGAATGTTACCGGGGTCACAAGCGCAAGCAAAAGTACTTTGTTCATACCGATCCGATTGGGTTTAGCTTAACCTCAGGGTTGGACTGAATCGTTAAGCCAACGCCGAACGTCAAATCTAGACGAAGAGGGGGGAAATTCGCTCATCTATCTTGGCCATTTATTCATCCTGATTTACCGACGAATAGCAAAAGTTTCAGGGGGAAGGCTGGAAGACGCCCCTGTTGGACAGCGGCATTACCTTGCCCAGTCAAGGGTATTAATCAGGAGCGCTACCGCGCGTTCTATCGTTTGCGCAAGGAGGTTTTAGCAATTCGGATAGGTCCTGGATGCCCCAGTTACAGGTATCCGCTCTTTTGACGGGTAGTTCAGGCGTGTCTCGTCGACGCGTTCGAGCAAATGATAAAAATAGGGGAGGGCTCACCGAAATCGGTTTCGGGAACGATTCCGTAAATAAAAGGCTGTTTGCCGACGGTTTCCTGCCAAAAATAGAGCAACTTTCTCCCGCTGACAGGCACAATAGGACCTGCCCGATACCTATGCCACAGGTCTATAGCCTGATAAGCATCCCTGAAACCAGCCATGAATAATGGCCGCCTCTGTTAACACAGGCTGATGAAAATCATAGTTCGGAGCCTTGGAAGAAGATAAATTTCAACCCATGAAATATCTGGTAACGATTGTTGTTTGCTTTTGTATGCTGGCCGGGCACGCCCAGCAGAAAAACATATATCATAAGGGCTGGATCGACTTCAACAAGAACGGAAATAAGGATCTCTTTGAAGATCCGGCACAGCCGGTGGACCGCCGGGTGGAGAACCTGCTGGCGCAGATGAACCTGGAAGAAAAAAGCTGCCAGATGGCCACGCTGTATGGTTATAAACGGGTTCTCAAGGATGAAATGCCCACAGCCGGATGGAAGACCGAGATCTGGAAGGACGGTATCGCCAATATTGATGAAGAGCTCAATAGCCTGAATAAAAAGGCCCAAAGCGAGTACTCCTATCCTTTCAGCAAGCATGCCCGTGCCCTCAATACCATCCAGAAATGGTTTGTTGAAGAAACGCGCCTGGGTATACCGGTAGATTTTACCAATGAGGGCATTCACGGTCTTTGCCACGACCGGGCTACCCCGCTGCCGGCTCCTATATCCATCGGGGCTACCTGGAACAAGGAACTGGTGCGCCAGGCCGGAGGCGTAGTTGGTCGGGAAGCCCGGGCCCTGGGCTATACCAACGTCTATGCCCCCATCCTGGACCCGGCGAGGGATCCACGGTGGGGCAGGGTGGTGGAATGCTATGGAGAAGACCCTTTTTTGATTGCCGAGCTCGGAAAGCAGATGGTGCTGGGCATACAGGAACAGGGGGTGGCCTCCACGCTGAAGCATTTTGCCGTCTACAGCATCCCCAAAGGCGGAAGGGATGGCAATGCCCGGACCGACCCCCACGTGGCGCCCCGGGAGCTGCACCAGCTGTATCTCTATCCTTTCCGGCGGGTGATCCAGGAAGCCAAACCGCTGGGAGTGATGAGCAGCTATAACGATTGGGACGGCGTGCCGGTGACAGGCAGTCCTTATTTTCTTACCGACTTGTTACGGAAACAATATGGTTTCAGGGGCTACGTGGTTTCGGATAGCCGGGCTGTGGAGTTTCTGCACGAAAAGCACCGGGTATCCCCCAGCTTTAAAGAATCGACCCGGCAGGCCGTAGAGGCGGGTCTTAACGTATGGACCAATTTTTACAGCCCCGAAGCGTATATTAAAAATGTTCGCGAGCTCGCCCGGGAGGGCAAGCTGTCGATGGCAACCATTGATGAACGCGTGGGAGAGGTACTGCGGGTAAAATTCCTGTTGGGACTTTTTGACCGTCCTTTTGTCGACAATCCCGAAAAGGCGGATAAAATGGTTCATACCGCCAAAGATGATGCATTGGCGTTGCAGTTAAACCGGGAATCGCTGGTGTTGCTTAAGAATGCGGGCGGACTCCTTCCGCTGGATGCTGCCCGGTTCCGGAACATACTGGTCACCGGGCCGCTGGCTGCAGCCGAGAGCCATGCCATCAGCCGCTACGGACCTTCCAATAATCCGGTTGTGTCGGTGCTGGAAGGCATACGGTCCCAGGCAGGTCCTGCGGCAAAGGTGGTGTATGAGAAAGGTTGCGAGGTGACCAATCCCGGGTGGCCGGAGACGGAAATCATCCCCACCCCCCTAAGTGCCGCAGAAAGGGACAGTATGCAGAAGGCGGTAGCCGCTGCCGGGCATGCAGACGTGATCATTGCTGTTCTGGGCGAAAATGAAAAGACAGTGGGAGAGAGTTTATCTAGGACGGCACTGGACCTGCCGGGCCGGCAGCAGCAACTCCTGGAAGCCCTGTACGCCACCGGTAAGCCGGTGGTCCTGGTACTGATCACCGGCCAGCCACTGACCATCAACTGGGCCGACCGTTTTGTACCGGCTATTCTGAATGCCGGTTTTCCGGGACCTTCAGGAGGCAGGGCCGTCGCAGAAGCCTTATTTGGTGCTTATAATCCGGGCGGTAAGCTGTCAATGACCTATCCAAAAACCACTGGTCAGTTGGAGCTGAATTTCCCATTCAAGCCGGGGTCGCATGCCAACCAGCCTTCGGAAGGGCCTAATGGGTATGGAAAAACAAGGGTCAATGGGGCACTATACCCGTTTGGTTTTGGCTTGAGCTATACCCAGTTTACCTACAGCAACCTCGTGGTAAGCCCGGAGGTCCAGGCGCCACAAGGCCGCATTGACGTAGCCGTAGACGTCGAAAATTCCGGCAAGGTAACCGGAGACGAGGTGGTACAGCTTTATATAAAAGACCAGATCAGCAGCGTAACGACCTATGATTCTCAGTTAAGGGGGTTTGAAAGGGTTTCGCTTCAGCCCGGTGAAAAAAAGACTGTACGCTTTACATTAAGCCCGGATGATTTGGCCCTTTATGACCGCAACATGAACTGGGTCGTGGAGCCGGGGGGCTTTGATATAATGATCGGTAGTTCTTCGGTAGATATTCGACTAAAAAAGGAAGTAATCATCAAAACCGGTAATTAGGCACAGCCTTATCCTTTACTGCCCAATTTTCCAAAGAATAAATTATATGAACATAATCAAAATCATTCCTGTTTGTTCTTTGTCAAAATAGCTTAGTAATTTGATAATAATGGCAAACCTGAAACACGAAAATGTGCTTTAATTGCAACTTAGAAGCAACGTCATCTCGTAACCACTGCCGGAAAATTAAAATCGGCTTTAATTTAAAATAGACTGCTATATGGACAAAAAACGTCTACTGCAAGTGCCTGCATTTTGGCTTAAATGCAGATTGTTGCCCCTGTTTTTCCTTTTATTTTTTCAATTGGTGGCCTTGGCCCCCTTGTATGCCCAAAACATTAGAGTTAGTGGCACTGTAAAGGATTTTAAGGGAAATCCTGTGGAAGGAGCCAGTGTAACCGTAAAGGGATCCAATACGGGAACAACGACGGACACGGAAGGTCGTTATTCTGTTGCCGTTCCGGGTTCTAAGAGTGTGATCGTGTTTTCCGGGGTGGGCTTTTTAGCCAAAGAAGAGACAGTAGGAACCCGTACTACGATCAATCCGGTCTTAAATGAAAGTACCAATAATCTCGAAGAAGTAGTGGTTATTGGATATGGAACACAACGAAAGAGAGATGTTACAGGTTCCATTACTTCAGTAACAGCCAAGCAAATTGAGGAAAGGCAGGCGGTTAACCTGGCCGATGCCCTTCAAGGGCAGGCTGCCGGATTGCTGGTTATTAATAACTCAGGGGAACCTGGTGCGGAAAGCAGCATAACCATACGTGGTGGAT